>CALMWN010000536.1 GCA_937873555.1 uncultured Clostridia bacterium | reverse complement strand
AACAATAGATGTGGAGTCCACAGGAAGAATATCGGGGCTATTTTAGACAGGAGGAATGACGTATGATGACTGATAAAAGCTGCAAGGAATTTCTGGACATGCTTGCATCCGGAGCTCCTGTTCCGGGCGGGGGAGGAGCTTCAGCTATGATAGGTGCCCTTGGTACGGCGCTGGGGAGCATGGTAGGAAATTTGACCCTGGGCAAGAAAAAGTATGAAAGTGTTCAGGATGACATGAAAATCATTCTGGAAAAGGCCGGCGTGCTGCAGCAGGAACTTGTATCGCTGGTGGAAGAGGATGCAGAAGTTTTTGAACCGCTGTCCAAAGCTTATGGACTTCCCAGGAACACCGAAGAAGAAAAGAAAACAAGGGATGAAGTAATGGAGGAAGCCCTTAAACTGGCATGCAGCGTGCCGCTCAAAATCATGGAGAAGTCGATGGAAGCAATTGCTCTCCATGAAGAACTTGCTATGAAAGGGACCAGGATTGCCATAAGCGATGTAGGGGTTGGTGTCCTGTTTTGCAAATCCGCTCTTATGGGCGCAAGCCTCAATGTTTATATAAACACAAAACTTATGAAGAACAGAGAATATGCTGCCGGAATAAACATCAGAACCGAAAAGATGCTTGCTGATGGAATTACAAGGGCTGAACGGGTCTATAGCGAAGTGGAAGGCGGCATAAAGGCATAAAGGAGGAAACCTATGGCTTTGTTGATGAAAGGCTCCGAGGTTGTGAACGCAATGAAGGAGCGTATGTTAAAGGATGTTGAAGAACTCGGCAGAAAAGGGGTAACACCCGGTTTGGCTATTGTAAGGGTTGGTGCAAGACCGGATGACCTTTCTTATGAAAGGGGTGCAATTAAAAGATGCGAAGGCCTGGGGATAAAGTGCAGGGTGTTTGAGTATCCTGAGGACATTACCCAGCAGGATTTGATTGACAATATCAACGGGATAAATGCTGACGTTACTGTCCATGGTATTCTGCTCTTCAGGCCCCTTCCCGGGCATATGGATGAGAACGTCATCAAACATGTCATAAGTCCTGAAAAGGATGCAGACTGTTTGAATCCCGTAAATGTAGCCAAGGTTTTTGAAGGTGATGAAACAGGCTTTGCTCCCTGCACACCCGAAGCCGTGGTTGAAATGCTGGACCACTACGGGATAAACGTGGCGGGGAAAAAGGTAACAATCATAGGCAGAAGTCTTGTGGTAGGCAAGCCGCTTTCCATGCTGCTGCTTAAAAAGCATGCGACAATCACTATATGTCATACAAAAACCAAAAACCTTGAGGAAACCTGCAAGGAAGCGGATATATTGATTGCCGCCGCCGGCAAGGCCAGGATGGTGACTGATGCATATGTTTCCGAGGGTCAGGTTGTTGTAGATGTAGGAATTAATGTGGATGAAAACGGAAACCTGTGCGGAGATGTGAACCTTGAAAAGGTTGAAAGGCTTGCGGGGCTTATTACTCCAGTTCCGGGAGGGGTTGGTACGGTGACAACCTCGGTGCTTGCAAAGCATGTTATCCGTGCGGCAAAGGGCAGCATTTGAAATTCCAGTTCAATTATGTATAGGAGGCATTGAAATGATAATTATCGGTGAGAAAATAAACAGTACCTTAAAGGCTGTCAGGCCGGCGATGGAGAGCTTTGATACTGCGGCAATTCAGGACCTGGCGAAGCGGCAGTATGATGCCGGAGCTACATACATTGACGTTAACGCAGGCATGTTCATAGACGATGAGCCGGAGAGACTGGAATGGCTTGTCCAAACTGTCCAATCTGTGGTTGATGCTCCTCTGGCAATTGACTCTCCAAATCCCAAGGCTTTATTGAAAGCCTTGCAGGCAAATAAAAATTCTAAGCCCCTTATAAATTCAATCACTGCGGAGACTTCAAGGTATAATGCGGTATTGCCGCTGGTTTGCGAGTTTAAGGCGGCCGTTGTCGCCTTATGCATGGATGACACGGGAATGCCTGAGACCGTCAAGGATAGGGTTGTCATTGCTGAAAGGCTTATTGAAAACCTTACAAAGGAAGGGGTTGCTATGGAAGACATTTTCATCGACCCTATGGTAAGACCTATCGGGACAGGCTCGCATTACGGCAATGTGGCAATAGAAACAATACGCAAGGTGAAAAAAGAGTTTCCGGAAGTCCATATAACCTGCGGATTGAGCAATATTTCCTTTGGAATACCGTGCAGAAAATTGATGAACCAGGCATTCCTCGTTGCTGCAATGGGTGCGGGAATGGATGGAGCAATACTTGACCCGCTGGATAAAAAACTTATGTCCTTCATATACGCCAGTGAGGCCTTATACGGCTTGGATGATTACTGTATGAACTATCTGATGAATTTCAGAGAAGGTAAATTGGAAGTTTAAACGGGGGGACGCTTCTCAAGAACTTGGAGAAATTGCAGCCATATATGCATATAAATAGCAGGGTAAACACATATGAAATGACTAAAGACTCCATTAAATGAGAAGCGTCCCCACTACACTATATGAATAATGAATAACTTTAATAATTCCACATATGTAAAAGATCAAGAATTAAAGGGTTGAAGCGATTACAGGTAGAAAATCGATAAAGGTTCGCTGGAGCTATTTATTTTCTAGGTCCGGTGCTATCGCGGATAAAATGATAGTTAATAGGTTGAAATGCATATTGAATGATAAGGTAATGTTATAATATCAGCGATATTATACTTCCAGTAAAAATATAATCATATTGGTTCCACACCCAGCTTTTTCGCCCATTCGTTTAGGTTTGCCACAAGTTCGTCTTTCAAATCTATACTCATAGAGGCAAGTATTCCGGATTTCTTTTCATATGACCGCTGTCCTGGTATTTGAAGGTTGACCGCCCTTGATTCCATCCTGTCAAGCATTTCAGTGGTCCTGCGTCTGAATTCGTTTTGACCAATGAGACCGTTTGCTTTGATACAGATTGCGGTATGGGAGGGCATACCGACTGCACCGGTGCCGGGCTGCTGCTCGTCAATTATCTGACCCTCCGAAAGGATACCTGTAATCACCTCTCCCAATATGGTAAGACCAAAACCCTTGTGACCGGCAATTGGCAGCCTCGTCCCCTTGGCTATGGCTGCAGGGTCGGTGGTAGGCTTGCCATCGGCGTCAAGTCCCCAATAGGATGGTACACTTTCTCCCGATCTTATTTTCTCTGTAATAAGACTATTAGCGGCATATGCAAGGCAGGCATCAAACATTATGGGATAATCTCTGTCAGTCGGCACGGCATAGCCCATGGGGCTTGTACCTATTACCTTTTCTTTCCTGCCAGGTGCACCCATAGTAGGTGCGCCCCGGGTAACTATATATCCTATATACCCATTCTCTGCAGCAACCTCTAGATAAGGAGTGGAAGCAAGTATATGGTTGGTGTTTCGAATGGCGCAAAGGCCTATTCCGTATTCATCAGCCAGTTGCATTGCTCGTTTTATTACGAACATGCCGCATATTTCACCAAGACCGTTATCACCCTCATAGTTCTCCAAAGCGGCATACTTGTGTATCATACTGATAGTTGGATTAGCATTGATCTTGCCATCAGAAAGACCTTTAATCCTA
>CALMWN010000535.1 GCA_937873555.1 uncultured Clostridia bacterium | reverse complement strand
ATACTGTGCCGGGAAAAATTCACTACACAAAATGTAGTGATACTAAAGAGGAGGCCGTTCTATGAATTTGTCGGAAAATGCGATAAAAGTTCTCGAAAAAAGGTACCTGTCAAAAGACGAGAATGGAAGGCTGCTGGAAGATTCGGAAGGAATGTTCAGAAGGGTTGCAAAAGCTGTTGCTGCTGCAGATGCAGGATATGTATCACCTGCAGAGCTTACGTCTATTGAGCAGGAATTTTTTGATATGATGGCAAATCTTGAGTTCTTGCCGAATTCACCGACCCTAATGAACGCTGGAAGGCCTTTAGGCCAATTGAGTGCTTGTTTTGTCCTGCCTGTTGAAGATACAATGGAAGGCATTTTCGAGACAATAAAAAACGCGGCCCTGATACATAAAAGCGGTGGCGGGACCGGATTCAGCTTTTCAAGACTCAGGCCAAAGGGCGCATCGGTAAATTCTACAGGCGGTGTTGCAAGCGGTCCTGTGAGTTTTATGAAAGTATTTAATGCTGCGACGGAAGCAGTTAAACAGGGTGGAACCAGAAGAGGTGCCAATATGGGCATTTTGAGGGTTGACCATCCGGATATTATGGATTTTATAACATGCAAACGTGACAATACCGATATAACCAATTTCAATATAAGCGTGGGGATAACTGAGAAATTCATGGAGGCAGTAGAAGCGGGAAAAGACTATGAACTGATAGACCCGCATCATAAAAAGGCCGTCGGAAAGCTGAATGCTAGAAAGGTTTTTGATTTGATTGTCGACATGTCCTGGAACAATGGAGAGCCAGGTATCATATTCCTTGACAGGCTTAACAAGGATAATGTTACTCCCGGACTCGGAGAAATCGAAAGCACAAATCCGTGCGGAGAACAACCTTTACTTCCTTATGAGGCATGTAATCTCGGCTCCATAAATTTAAGCCTTATGATAAAAAATTCTGCCGGCAAACCCGAGGTTGATTTTGAGAAGCTTGGAAATACTGTAAGGAAAGCTGTCCATTTCCTAGATAACGTAATAGATGTAAACCAATATCCCTTGGATGAGATTGACAGGATGACAAAGGGTACAAGAAAGATTGGCCTGGGCGTTATGGGCTGGGCTGACATGCTTTGCAAGATGAATGTTCCATATGGCTCACAGAAAGCATTGAACCTTGCAGAAAAGGTAATACACTTTATACAGGAACAGTCAAGAAAAGCGTCAATTGATATTGCAGAACAAAAGGGCGTATTCCCGTATTATGAAAACAGTATTTACAAGGATCTTGGGGTCAGGGTCCGCAATGCGACTACGACTACAATCGCTCCGACAGGGACATTGAGCATAATTGCAGGTGTA
This sequence comes from uncultured Clostridia bacterium, assembly GCA_937873555.1. Taxonomy (GTDB): domain Bacteria; phylum Bacillota; class Clostridia; order Acetivibrionales; family CALMWN01; genus CALMWN01. Next base: position 2,136 of record CALMWN010000535.1, on the reverse strand, counting down.
TCGAGCGGAATCGAACCTCTCTTCGCCATTTCCTACATACGAAATGTAATGGACAATGATGAACTCCTGGAGGTAAACCCTTTATTCAAGCAAATAGCGATGATAGACGGTTTCTATTCGGATGATTTGATGAAAAGGATCGCAAAGAAAGGCACAATCAGGGATTTCCCCGAGATACCCAAATCCGTACAGAATGTTTTTGTCACTGCTCATGACATCGCTCCCGAATGGCATGTTAAGATGCAGGCGATATTCCAGAAATACACCGACAATGCCGTATCAAAAACAGTGAATTTGTGTCATGAAGCGACAAAGGATGATGTAAGAGACGTATTCACCCTTGCGTATAAGACCTGTTGCAAGGGAGTTACGCTTTACAGGGACGGCAGCAGGGACATGCAGGTTCTCAATATTGGGAAGGTATCAGGTAAGGAAGAAGACAAATCCGTAGAGAATCATGCAGCGCAGGAAATGCCGAGGGTGACGCCAAGACCGAGACCGGAGATTACCACCGGATTCACTGAAAAGGTACAGATAGGCTGCGGTAAGCTGTATATTACGGTAAACTATGATGAACATGGTATTTGCGAGGTGTTTACAAATACAGGACGTGCGGGTGGTTGCCCTTCCCAGTCTGAGGCTACGAGCAGGCTGGTTTCAATAGCATTGAGATCAGGTATAGATGTCAAGGAAATTGTAGAACAGATAAAGGGCATCAGGTGTCCTTCAACAGTAAGGCAAAAGGGGCTGAAAGTTTTATCCTGTCCGGATGCAATAGGGCGTCTGATAGAAAAGGTTGCAAAGCGGCAGAATGGGCATGATGAAGAGATAGCGGAAGATTTGACCACATTGGGCGATATAAGCATTCCCCGGCCGACAGCCAAATGCACGTCAGAATGTGATACTTGCACAATGAAGGAGATGTGCGCAAATACTGATAAAGATCATGAAAATGTTGAGGGATTTTCTCCCCTTACAGCGTGTCCCGAATGTGGCAAATCGGTTGAGCATGAAGGCGGCTGCGTGATATGCAGGCACTGCGGCTTTTCCAAATGCGGGTAATACCTTCTGATGTGAGACCGTGAAACCCGCATATAATCAATAGTCCAGCTGTTTGCATTATGTCAAACAGGTACAAAATCAAGTTAAATTTAATTTAATTAGTAATATAGATAAGCAATATTTATAAAAAATTTATCGACTCAAACCTCCAAAATCCAGATATAAGCGCTATGCATGAAAATAGCAGAAACTTGTATCTGGATTTAATGTTGTCCTGATTCTGTTGATTGATTATAAAATCTAAAATCATAAAATGCATACCGTTTATGTAATCATCGATATATATCAACAATTCTTTGTATTATAAACATTCTGCCATTCCACCTTAATTGATTCACCACATAACTTAATGTATCTGCATCTCATGTACCAATGACACATCGTACAGCAAGCAAATCAAAACTGTTAGTTTTTTCATTGGTCGCTATTAGGAATAGGCTACCCAAGGGAAATACTTCACCTGTAACAGGCTGCTTTAGCTTGCCTTTTTCATCATAGTGCTTAGATAGGTAGTCGTAGCCCTTAAAACTTATGTCGAGGATCAAAAGCCTATCAAGAGAAACGTTGCCTATAAAGATTTTGTAAAGATTACTATAATCTACACGATACTTGTATTCGTCGTTATATCTTTCAAAATCAAATAATTCCTGCAAATAGTTATTCTTGAATGAATATATATGGCGAGTTGAGAATAAAATAACCCTGAAACATATGTTATATTATCTGTAAATGTCTCGTGAAGGTTATTCCCACTCAAGCATGAGTTAGCAACAGTCAAACCTCTACTCACTTTCTCCATTAAGCCTGTACTAGCTGCGAGCTCCTGGACAAATACCATAGCAAAACCCAGGGGGGAAGGATAATGCGGTAAAATCAGTGTTTTTGCTTCGTACAGAGGATATATCTATTCCCAGCTCCTTGGCAAAACTAAATAGACACCTCTTGCAAAAAATACTTGACTTCGAAAAACGTATATGATAGATTTTAGTTAGTTAGGACAGAGAATAAACTAATTAATTGGAGGTTTGCAAGTGTATGCTCGAAGAAATAATGACCTGAAGTACAGCAATAAGC
>CALMWN010000534.1 GCA_937873555.1 uncultured Clostridia bacterium | reverse complement strand
CTAAACGGAACTTCATCCGGTTTGCCGTTGCCGTTGGGGTCCTTCTCCTTGAAGGCTTTCATCACTGCGTAAAAATCGTCGATTGTCTCCGGAACCTTCAAGCCCAATTTATCCAGCCAAGGCTTATAGATGAACATATTGTCCTGTCCGTACTGGGTTTCCCTCTCCGCAGCTCTACCTACGGCGTATATTTTTCCATCATCCACATTGGCACAGGTTTTCTTGAAGGCAGGGCTTTTTTCAAAAGCAGCCTTTACTTTCGGAGCATAGTCATCAATTAGCTTATCAAGGGGTAAAAATATCCCCTGGGGAGCATATTTCGAAATATCATCCGCAGTCAATATCTGTGTTCCGAAAAAAATGTCCGGCAAATCACCGCTGGCCAGCATCAGATTTTTCTTTTCAACGGAATTGGCAACGGGAATGGAGTTCCACTCGATATGAACATTGGTTTTTTCCTCAAGCTTTTTGAAAAAGGGCATATCATCCAGTTTCCCGGTATAAGGCATGACTACCATAACCGCCTTAAATGTAACCTTGTCTTTTACAATCGGCAGGCCGGTTTTATACATGTTGCCCACCATGTTGGAGTCTGCTGCACTTGCGGGTTGACTGCTGCCTGGTGCCGTCTGCTGTTTGCTGCCGCCGCAGCCTGCGAACAACAGCGTTATCAACGACATTGAAACAAGCAGTGCTGAAATTCTCTTGAATAACATTTGAACTTCCTCCTTTTTATTTATTTTAACAGCAGGCTACTGCCATTAAAAGCTAAATTTTATGTCATCCGCTGAATTGCATCAACTAACCTTTCACCGCCCCGATCATTACACCCTGAACAAAATACTTTTGTACAAAGGGGTATAGAATCATGACCGGAACACTGGCAACGATAACCACACCGTATTTGATCAGATCCACAAGCTTTTGCTTTTCCGCCATTGCAGTTACATCGTCGGTCATTGCCGCAGCCTCACTCTCTACAAGAATTGCCCTTAATACCAACTGCAGGGGATAAAGCTTTTCTTTGGTAATATAGAGCAGCGCCTGAAAATACGCATTCCAATGGCCTACCGCATGGAAGAGTACCATGACGGCAATAATAGGCTTGGAGAGTGGCAGTACCACTTTAAAGAAGAAGGTAAAATAGGATGCTCCATCGATAAAGGAGGCCTCTAGCAGTTCTTCGGGTATGGTGGACTGGAAAAAGGACCTGGCGATAATCAGATAATAGGCGACAATGGCACCCGGCAGCAGCAGCGCCCAGGGTGTATCTAGCATCTTCAGGTTTTTTACGACAAAATAGGTAGGAACCATCCCGCCGCTGAAAAACATGGTGAAGGTAATCATGTACATGAACAGGTTTCTGCCCGGCAGTTCCTTCCTTGACAGGGCATAGGCCGCCGGAATCATAAACAGCAAGTTGATGCAGGTTCCTACAGTAGCATAGAATAGTGAATTCCTGTACCCGATCCATATGTTGTCGTTGCTCAGAATCTTTTTATAGCCAGCTATGGTAATACCTACGGGCTTGTAAATGACCAGGCCCTGATTGGCGGCATTCGGATCGCTGATGGATGCAATGAACATATAGTAGATCGGATATAAAATCAGCACGAGGAAAATTGATAATACTGAGTAATTAAAGATGGTAAAGGAGAGATCTTCCCTTTTTTTCAGTCTGCTCATCATAACACCGACTCCTTCTAAAATAATGATGACTCGGAAAAGCGTTTTGCGATCTTGTTTACCGATATAAGTATGATAAAGTTGATGGATGATTCAAACAAGCCGATGGCGGATGCATAGCTGAATTCCCCCTGGGTAATACCCCTTTTGTAGACAAAAGTCGATATAACCTCTGCTGCAGGCCTGTTTAAAGCATTTTGCATCAGGTAGTTTTTCTCAAAACCGACCGTCAATATGGTTCCGGCACCCAGAATCAACATGATTACTGCCGTGGGGATGATCCCCGGCAAGTCAATATGCCATATCCTCTGCCATTTGTTTGCCCCGTCTACATGTGCGGCTTCATGCAGCTCCGGACTTATACTTGTTAATGCCGCAAGATAAATAACTGAAGAATACCCTGTATTCTGCCAGATTCCCGACAGTACATAGATAGCAGCAAAGAGCTCAGGCTTTGCCATAAAGAACACCCGTTCCTGTCCCATGGCCGCCAGCACGTGATTTACCACGCCATAAGAAGGAGAAAGTAATATATACAGCATCCCGACAAGAACTACCATGGAGATAAAATACGGGGCATAACTCACAGTCTGGATAATCCGCTTGTATGCCTTGCTTGTCATCTGATTCAGCAGCAGTGCAAAAATAATAGGAATGGGAAAACCCAGTACAAGATTCAAAATACTGATGGACAGGGTGTTTTTCAGAACCAGCCAGAAGTCTGGAGAATTGAAGAATCTTTTAAAGTGCATCAATCCCACCCATGGGCTTCCCAGAAATCCCTGTATGAAATTGTAATCCCGGAAGGCAATCTGAACCCCGTAAATAGGTATATATTTAAAAATGATGTAATATAAAACAGCCGGTATAAGGAATATGTATAATTGATAGGTCTTGGCCATTCTTTTCGATAACGAAGATTTCGGCTTTTTCCCGATAGGAACATCCTGTCTTTTTAATGCTTGTGTTTCCGCCATATCTGCTCTACGCTCCTTATCTTATTTATCCGGTTTCATCCTGGTAACACTGGAGAAGATATTCATAAGACCTGCTTGCTGTAGTTCAATGGTAACACTGTGTTACCGGGCTGTAAAGTTTTAATTGTTCGGGGATATTCATTATTTGAAAAGCGTTTGAAAGCGTCTGTTTCTAACGTATCTGACAGCAGGCAAGTACTTGGATGCAATACTTCATAGCTATTTTTTGAAAATGTCTATTATATAAAAATACTACTATCTTGTGGACTACTATACGATGCATTGCTATAATAATCATGTACATGATCATGGTTACCAACCATTTTTCACGGGAGTGTCTGTATGTTCGATATATTACGGCGCACTAGTTATTATAAAAAAACGATCCTCTCATTCCTGATTGTATTGCTGATCCCAACGCTGGTCATGGGGGCTGTCTTTTACTACTCTTTTATCCGTATCATGGATACCGAAGTTAACCGGAGCAGTTCCGATCTGCTTAAGCAGATTACCGATTCAATGAATGGAAGAATCGAAGAATTGGACAAACTCTGCGTACTAATTCAGAACGACCCCTTCGTATCCATGCTAAGACACCCGGAAGTTTATGCAGATATAACCATAGCTTTTAAACATTTAAGCAGCCTATCCATGTCCAATGCCTTCATCAGTGACTATTAC
>CALMWN010000533.1 GCA_937873555.1 uncultured Clostridia bacterium | reverse complement strand
TCAATGCCTTTTTCAGGTTGAAAAGCTTGTCCACATCCGGCATGAAAAGAGGCCTCAGAATTTTGATGAGGGGGTATGACAGTTCCGGATTTTCCTCAATTTTCTTCATCACAGCCTCTTCAAAGTTCATCCTGTTTTCAAAGCCTATATACAGGATGTTGTCAACTGCCTCATAGTATATCTTCTGGAGCTCCTGCTGCTTCAAAAGCAGGTTGGACTGCTCGCCGATAATGAGCTTCAGCCTGTTCCTTATATATGTGATGTTCTCAATTTCTTTTTTCAGGGCTTCCTTGTCCAGAGTAGCACCACTGTTCTCGGCAATAGATGCCTCAACCTTCCCGATAAGCTCGTACAGGCTGTCGTAGCCCTGCTTCTGCTCATCAATAGATGAGAAGGTGCTGTTGTATATCTTTTCATATTCCTCAATGCCCGTGCCACCTATGTCTTCCTTGACCCTTTTAATAAAATAGTTTATACGCTGTATCTGAGTCTTACTGATATTAAAGAGGCTGTCCACATTATTGCGGGCAGCATTGAAATTCCTCTTCTTGATGGACAGAGACAACTTGAACTGCTCTATGGAAACCTTCATGGCATCTTCAATTTCCAGGGTATTGAACATGAATTTATAGCCCTGGGGCGTCATATAATACGAATACGCAGTTTCAGTGCCAAGGGCCACCCTCTTGTCGTCAATCAGCTTGACATTTATTTTTTCTTCCTTGCCGGTATCAAAATTGTAGGTGTCGAAATAATAAGGGATACCGCTGTTCTGCAGGCAGTCCTTCACAATATAGTCGGAAATGGTCATATACTCTTCATCTGAAATGTTCTTTTTCAGATAATCTACATCAAGCCTCCTTATAAAGCCTGCTATGTCGTTTTTTGTACAAGTCTCCTCCACCAGTGACTTTTCCATTATAAAGCATAAAACAAGCATTACCAAATTTATTGCTTCAGCCCCGTCAATTTCGTACTCCCTGAGCTTCAGCTTTCTGACAACCCTTGTTGTGATAAAATTTACAATTGCAATAATTTCAGTACGTCTATGAAAATCCTTCAGGAAATCGTGAGTCAATATTCCACCACTTTCTAAACCCTCACTAAAGCACTGAGTATAATCAGTATATTTATACATTATTCATGTCAATTGTTCAAGTACTTCGGTAGATTTCTGGTGAAGAAATTATTAACATCTATTTTAAGAGTTGAAATACCAAAACTATGGGCTGCAAGGGGTTGATTTCAATCAAGTTTGTTGCTCAAAGCCAAATTTATATCACCTTCCTTTTTTATTGACAGCCCTACCATTCATATCTGTACTGCTGAGGCGATTCTCCTTTTGCCTCAACTATAACAGGTTTTCCAGTTTTCTGCTTTCCTCCAATATAGAATACATACAAGTGATCATTGTCAAAACAAAAAGCCTCTTGAATTGCATCATGTAAATTACCAAGCGTGTGTTTGCCATGTATCTTTATTTTTCTCCATAAAGTCTTTGACAAACTGACTTTGAAGCAATAAACACCGTTTGCATCTTCTATGCCAATTTCTTTAACAGTATTAACCACTTTGTCGTCCGGAAAAATTTTCTTAAAAACTTCGAAGGGCTCTATTTTTCTTTCTTTTAATCTTTTCTCCTCCATTTCTATAAAATTTAGAATATCTTCTTTATTGCCATACTTCTTCTTCGATATCAATAAACACATCATGTCTTCCCTATTCCAATACTCCAATGCTTCCGTACACAAAAATCTTGCTATCTCCATTCCAAAGCTGGTTGGAGAAAATGCCCTTATGGTATCGTCATATACCCACTTATCTCTTGCAATCAATTCTGGCTCACCCATACCGAACAATCTTAAATGATGCTGAAATGCCGCTGCCTCAAAATAAATTTTATTAGTGTAATGCTGGTCATTTTTCAATATCTCCTGTCCCGGCTCTGAATTTGCTATAGATATAAGAAAATTGTAAAATGCATTTATCGGAATTCATCTATCAAACTTTTTCATAAATTCATACTTCGTCCAGTAGGTTTGAAGAGGAAACACATATTTTTCAAAATTATTCAGTTCAACATAGTAGTCTAGCCGGGGTGCTTTAAGAAGAGCAGGTTTTCCTTTTGCATCGTTTCCTTTATAATACAGCTTTCCCTGCAACGCTAATTCAAACATCAGGTCAATAATGGGATATTGTTCTTGGTTATAATTAGGTGCAGAAACAGGCTTTTGATATCCGAGCAAACTATTAAGTTTGAAACAATCCTTCTTTCCAAAAACCTCGACTTTTGCAGACAATGTCGGCTTCTCAGTTTCATTAAATTCAATAAACTTATTAAAATCATTTACACATTTCTCTATAAATTTTTTATCCATGACGTATACTTCCTTTCAGCAATCAAAAAACTATCAAATACTAATTCTATTTTTTAAGCTGATATTTTGTCTTCTTACCTGCACCTACAGGTTTTATCATTGATTTTTCAACAAGCCCTTTTAAAACTCTTACAGCCATAGCCTGTGAAATATCCAATGCATTCTCCACATCTCTCCTTGTAATTAAATCCTGTTTGTTAAATAGATCTATGACAGCCTTTTCACTCTCAGAAAGGGAAACGTTCTTCAAAGGAGTGTCCAAAATAGCATTTATGTTTGGCAGTATAATTTTGAAAGCATTGTCACTGACCTCAATCCGGGGCTTTACAGGATAGTTTTCATAGCTGTGTAAAATCTTTGGCATTCCTGTACCGTAAGCCTCTATCAGGGTTAAGCGATAAAAAACATTTGCAAGGTTCTCATTGCGGGTGACAGAGATTCCCAGCATCATATCCTCATAGGATATACCTTTTGCCAGTCCCCCAATAGATATGAATTCAATATGGTCATCAAATATGCTTATCAGTGTACTGCTGCTGAAAGAATAGTCTCTATGAACAATGGCATTGAGAAGGGCTTCTCTTACAGCCTCCAAAGGATAGTCACGTTTATCGATACGGTGCAAACCCTCAAAGTCTGACCGGATTCGATTATAGCGGTTAATATAATCGTAAACCTCATTGAGCTGCTTTAGTAGAGAACCGGAAAATTCACGCCTATCTTTGAATACTGACTTTGTTGTGCCTTCAAAAACAGCCAGTTTGATAGTATGCCTGCATTGGTCGGATAGGAGTAGTCCAAGATTGGTGTAGATGCCGTCAGCATTCATCAGCTTTAATGATTTTTGCTGGTTTGTTCCAAAAGGTATTTTTCTTACTGTAAATTCTTTTTCAGCTTCAATAAAGGTGAGTTCCTGATTGATTGAACGGATGTCCTCAAATTTTTCACCATCGGAGTCCCTGATCATTTTAAGAATGGAAGCCTCTACTGCAGGAACCGAAGACGCACCTTGCCGAATATAAACACCTTCCGGCCGGATCCCTTTGTTTGCTAGATAATAAGGGCTCGATGGTCCTTTTTGCACAATAATTTTAATTACTGGCTTATCCTCGATGGTTTCTGTTTCATAGGAAACAAATAATGTAATATCCGGCTTTATGGAATCCCGTATTGTGTTGGATGCTCTGAGCAAGGTAGTATCGATATCTTGAACACCAATTATATTTCCCTCATTGTCAATACCGATATAAATGGTTCCCCCATTGGTATTTGCAAAAGCAACAACGCTTTTTTTTAGATCTTCAACATATTCTCTTTTGAATTCGGTGGTGGCGTTTTCAACCAGTTTCATATAATGGCTCCTTTATTCTAATACATTCTAATACTATTATAATCATATTCTAATCATTCTAATCAGAAGAGTCAATAAAAATACATTTATTTTTCTAAAAGCAAGAAAACTACTTGCAGAAAAAATGATTCCTTAACGAACTAAACAAAGAATACTATTGTTTTCAGGCTAACGAAGACATAGCAAGAATCGCACTTTTTACCAATCATACATTACATACACTCTATAGATTTATTGGTGAAGAAAAGTATACTGCTTTTATAAATGAGTTTTATAACCAAAAAGACTTTTTCTTTAACTACAACCTGGAGCACATAAATTCTATCCTTGTAGATTATGGTGAAAAAGAATATGAAAATGATGACCCTGAACACCTTTTCAGTGTTCTCATATCACTTTTTTGAATACATTGAATGGCTATTGCACAGGTCGAAAATATTTATTTGGGGAATAATACTTTTGTAATTGAATTTTCATATTCGGGATTTAAAATTGCACAATAAAGGTCTTTCACACCTATGCTATCACATCTCGTAATGTGCTTGCTTCTACGTCTAGCCGTGAATTTCACTATTATAACTGTATTACAATAGCAAAGGAAAAATAGTCTAAAAGCTACCGAAATTTACCGGGTTGATAAAACCACCCGGTAAAACAAAAATCCCCAAAAGTCTTGATTTCAAGCCTTTTGAGGATTCTCTTTTGGAGGCGCCACCCAGATTTGAACTGGGGGATAAAGGTTTTGCAGACCTCTGCCTTACCACTTGGCTATGGCGCCATATCACAGAGACTAGACACCAGATTCCAGATTGGAGACTATATTCCCCCAGCTTCTGATTTCTAGTCTCTAGTCTCTGTTTGTTTGGAGCGGGTTACGAGATTTGAACTCGCGACTTTCACCTTGGCAAGGTGACACTCTACCGCTGAGTTAAACCCGCATATAATATTCACTGTCATTCATGGATTATTGGTGCCCAGAGCCGGAATCGAACCAGCGACACGAGGATTTTCAGTCCTCTGCTCTACCTACTGAGCTATCTGGGCAAGTACCTGATTAACGGTAATTGCAGAAAACTTATACCCTTTAATCCACAAACATTTACAATCTTCTCTCTTTTAGAAGAGAAAGTGGCGACCCGGAAGGGGCTCGAACCCTCGACCTCCAGCGTGACAGGCTGGCATTCTAACCAACTGAACTACCGGGCCATGTGGTGGGCACAATAGGGCTCGAACCTATGACCCCCTGCTTGTAAGGCAGGTGCTCCCCCAGCTGAG
>CALMWN010000532.1 GCA_937873555.1 uncultured Clostridia bacterium | reverse complement strand
GATTTCTGCCTGTCTCGTGGGCTCGGAGATGTGTATAAGAGACAGTCGCTGTACTCTGCTTCAGCCGCCGGTCCTACCATTCTGTACACACCATCAGTCATGGCTTCAAACTCTTCTCTTGTAGGTTCATACATAGGACCGTGCGTCATATCCATCATATGAAGATGATGCTGTACTGCAGGGTAGATTATTATATAGATTTTTGGATACATCATCTCCAGCTGTGAATGAGGCATTGGCATCATCGGGTACATCTGACTTTGTACCCCTGCAGCCTGTGTATAAGGCATAGGATTATAACCTGGCATAATTATACCCCCGTTTTATTTACATAATATTATCTGATTTATATTATGCATTATTGACAAAACAGGGAACATATTCTATCTGCCTTATTGCCATGCGCTGCAAATAAACTGCCGATTATTTGCACTCCAGAAATTCAACTATATCCCTGGCATTGGGAGGACAGCCCCTAAGGCTTTTTGTGCAGCCCGACGTACAAATGCCTATCCCTGTTGCATCCAGCTTCTGTCCCTTATAGCCCTGGCCGATATAAACCTTCTGGTTCAACTTCCTCAAAGTCCCGTTTTCATCCATTCTGTTAAGCGCATGTATCAAACTGCCGTAGCAAGCGGAACAAGCCCGGTCTTCCTTCACATATGCGGCAAGATGAGCTACCTTGCGGCTGGGAGTCAATTTGGCCTGTGGGGCATCTGCCTTGTTGATTTCTATCACTGTCGATGCATTAATAGCAGTGCTTCCAACCCCAAGCTTTTCAGAAAGCCCTATGTATGGAATATCCTCAACTGCATATCCCAGCAGGCTGGCAGCATAAGCATCTACAAGCACCGGGTCAAGGCCAAGTATGACCCTGTTCATTTCTACCGGAGTGCCCCCCTCCTCAAATGTCAGGTCTCCCATTATTCCGTCCACCAAAACCAGATGTGTCTTAAGAAGCTTGTTAAGAAGTGCTATGGGCTTGTGCAGGCCGAGGGAATGAAAACGCCTTTTTTCACTGTCTGAAATGCAACCCTTCAAATTTTTCAGGGCACATGTGAGTGAAGTCTGGCAATGAGCTTTCAGTACAGGCATATTTATTATAAAATCCGCCTCCAGCACAGAACTGCATATATCGACACTACTTCCCCCATATGTGCAGGTTTTCGTCCTGCTGCTCTTCAAGTCAACCAGCGGAATGCCGTATTTATCGGACAACTGCTGGTAACCGCAAACCCTGAAGGCATTTCTTGTACTATCCCCAATCCAGGAGCCCTCCATAATGGTTATATTGTTGAAGCCGTTGTCCTTAAGATATCTGATAACGCCCTCCACAAGCTCCGGGGAAGTGGTTGCACCGCTGATTGAGGGTTTTGCCACAACAAGGTTGGGTTTCAGTACTATTTTCATATCCCTGGACAGCATACCTTTCACATTTGCAGCCGTCATGATGTCATAAGCCATCTGTAAAGCCTTATTGCCATAGATAACCATCAATTTGTCGTTTTGCATTACATCCATTCTTACATCCCCCTTTACCTGTCATTATTTCTTTATAGTTTGATTTCAAGCCGTTCCAACCTGGCAAGAACTTTTATCTCCTTTACAGATACGGTATCCGTCATCAGTCTACCGTTATTGCTTACAAGCAAAGCTCTTTCTGAATCCAGCTTTTTTACCTGCCTCAGAAATCTTTGACCTTCATATTCGACAAGGCATATGGAGTTGTTCTCAATTTCATTGGTAGTATACCCGAAAGCGATATCGCCCTCCATTATTCTAAATCCTGTCATTTCATTGTCCTGTATCCGGATAAAAAGAACCTTGTCCTTCGGATATCCTTCCACCTTGTTTGACACAACAGGCAGCTGTCTCGTATACAACACCTTCTCCAGATCATACCCATATACGTTGACAGTTTTCAGGACTGAATCAAAAGCATCTGTCCACAACTTCTGTACCTCCCTGGCAGGAGCTTTCTTTACAGTGCTTTCACTCTTTTTTACAGCTGCATCCTCATCCGCTCTGGCTGACATTTCGTCATCCATGTCCTGTTCCAAAACCTTTGAGACCTTTTTTAATACGTCATCATTAATAATCCTCTTTCCTGCTTCCACTTCTTCAAGGAATTTATCAGATACACCTACCATTTTACCCAGCTGTTTCTGAGTAAGTCCCCTCATCGTTCTCAAATATCTGATTCTTTCGCCTATCCTGCTCATATTTCTCCCCGTCCTAAAATAATTACTCCGTCAATTCAAAAAGAGCCATTTTCATCTTTAAGAAAAAAGCTCCGTTTTATAACCTTTTTTTGTGAAACGATCCCTTTACTTTCCACAGCATTTCTTGTATTTTTTCCCGCTGCCGCAGGGACAGGGGTCATTACGTCCGACTTTGTTCTCATTCACAACTATTTTGGATCTTCTATACTGCTTTGTAATATCGTTTCTTTTTTCCACACTTAGGACTCTATCCCACTGTGGAAGTGTGAAAAGCCATTCCGCTTTTGCATCCAGCATGTTGTAATAAAGCTTTTCAAAATCTATTTCAAGCTTTATATCAGAGTCTTCAACCAGGTCTTCCAACTTTATTTCTTCTACAAGGCTTGAGTTGATACCATCAAGAAAACCTGTAAAAACTATTGGGTCCATACCGAACTTTCCAGATAATTCGCCAAGCTTTCCACTGACAACTTCCTTATGGTTTTCCAATAGATATTCGTAGTTTTTCTTTTCCTTTTCAAAATAGTCTTCCCAGAAACTGTTGTATTCAGCCTGGTCCCTCTTCTTTTCCGCCAGGCTTTTCCAATCTTCATAAAGTCCCATCTATCATACTCCTCCTTATGTAAATAGGCACGTACATAAAGGGTTTCCCTTCTGTACATTATTCTTCCTTAAATTCCTATGATATTATAACATATAATTCGGAATATTGCATATGTAGGCAGTCTTTCCTGTTCAATATAAAATGCAGGAGGCTGTTGCGCCCCCTGCATCTTGATACCGGAATTATTTTTACTCGAATTCTTTAACTGCAGCAACACTCGGGCCCATTGAGCAGTCTGTTTCCTCTTCGACTATAATGTCTATGATATATGGTTTTTCAGATTTCACGGCACGTTCAAACGCTCCCTTTATGTCCGCAGGCTTGAATATTCTCTCGCCTGCACCTCCAAAGCCTTCTGCAACCTTTACATAATCCATCATTGTGTGATTTTCCTTCATTGCTACAGCGTACTCATACTGGAATGCATATTTCTGATTCTGCCTTATCAGGCTGAGATATGCGTTATTCAATATAACCACGATGACAGGCACACCATATGTAGCTGCAACTGCCAGTTCCTCAACCATGAATGTGAAGCCGAAATCACCCATTACCGCTACTGCTTTGTATTCAGGTTTTGCAATCTTTGCGCCGAAGGCTGCCGGAATGTCAAACCCGAGGGTTCCGGCTCCGCCGGAAGGCAGGTACATCCTGGGCTTGCTGATTTCCTGGAACTGGCCCGACCATATCTGGTTGAGCCCGCAACCGGTGGTGAACATTGTGTCCTCTCCAAAGAACTTGTTCAGCTCGCCGAATACTCTTTGCGGCTTTATCGGCACATTGTCGAAGTCCGTTTTTCTCTTGAGCGATTTTCTCAATTCAGGAAGAGCTTTAACCCTGTCGGATGGCTGAGGCTTCACTCCTTTAGATTGTGCCTCCTTCAGTAATGCCTGAAGTGCAAGTTTAGCATCCGAAACTATTCCAAGCTCCGTCTTCACGATCTTGTTTATCTGTTTCGGTTCTATGTCGATGTGTATGAACTTCCTGTCTCCTTCATAGACCTTTATATCGCCCGTATGCCTGTCTGTGAATCTGCAGCCTATACCAAGCACCACATCGGAATCAAGGAAAATCTTGTTTCCAAGAGGAGCGCCGACCTGTATTCCTGCACAACCTGCACTTAAGGGGTGGTCAACCGGAATTGCTCCCTTTGCCATATACGTAGTAATTACAGGTATCTGCATATACTCCGCGAACTGGATGCATTCGTTTACAGCACCGGACAATACTACCCCTCCACCCATAATGATTACAGGAGCCTTTGCCTGCGTAAGTATTTCAATTGCCTTCTTTATATCCTTCATATCGGGTTTTATTTCGGCTACAGGCAGCGCCGCATCCTTTGCAGGATCATACTCAATCTCTGCCATCTGTATATCAAGCGGTAAATCTATTACTACCGGTCCGGATTTACCTTCTCTTGCAGTCCTGAAAGCCTCCCTCAAAATCTTTGGTACATCTGCCGCATTGGTTACGCACCATGTAGCTTTTGCTATGGGCTTGCATATTTCCGCAATGTCAACACACTGGAAAGCATCCTTCCCGAGTTGCGAGGTGACGGCCTGCCCTGTAATTGCTATTAGCGGTATGGAATCAATATTTGCAGTATAAATTCCAGTAACAAAGTTTGTAGCACCCGGGCCGGAAGTACAAATCGCAAGAGCCATCTTCCCGCTTGCACGGAAATAACCGTCAGCAGCATGGACAGCAGCTTCCTCATGCCTCATTGTATAATGCTTGATTTTTTCTGAAGTTCCCAGATACTTATATACCGGGTTTATACCTGCACCTGGAATTCCAAATGCATCGGTTATGCCTTCGTTCTCCAGAATCCTTACAACGACTTCGGCAACTTTCATCACAAATCCCCCTTTATTTCACATTGTGAAATTTAATTCTACTATGATATAATAATTTTATCACGTAAATATATGACTGTCAATTTTGCATTCTGCATCATTTCCCATCATATATTGTTGAAAACCATCATAAGGTCTGATAAACTTTCTGTAAATCCAACAAGCAAGGAGGACGGTTTTTTGAAAGAGAAAACAGCAAAGAAAAACCAATCGGTGGAAAAAGTATTGCAGATAATTGAGGTTATGGCTAACAATAAGACTCCGATGCGGCTGCTTGACATAGCAGAAAAGCTATCGCTCCCAGCAAGCACTGTTCTTCGTTTTCTTAATACCCTTCTGACCTTCAGTTATGTTATTCAGGACCCGGAAACTTTGAAATACAGACTTTCAATGAAATTCTGCCAGATAGGCAACCTGGTGAGCTCACAATTTTCAATCAGGGACATTGCCCGGCCTTTTCTTCTGGATCTGTCGGAGAAATGCCAGGAATCGACCTGTCTTGCCATAGAACAGGATATGATGGTCGTATATATAGATGTGGTAGATGGACCGGACAGTATGGTCAGAACCATGCAGCGCATAGGTAAGAACGCTCCCCTTCACAGCACGGGAGTCGGCAAGCTCATGCTGCTGGACTACGACGATAAAAAACTTGACAGGCTTGTTTCTGAAAAAGGGCTGGATGCATTGACTGCACATACAATAACAACAAAGAAGGCGTTGCTCTCCGAGCTATCCAAAATAGAAGTCCAGGGCTATGCCCAGGATGATGAGGAATGCGAAATCGGTGCCAAATGCATTGCCGCTCCGATAAAGGACTTTACGGGAAAGACCGTAGCCTGTATAAGCGTATCAGGGCCTGTCAGCCGTATGACCTCCCAAAAGCTGGATTTCATAAAAGTCCATATCAAAAATGCTGCTGCAGAGATATCAAGGCAGTTAGGCCATAAAGATAAATAGAATTATAATAAAAGGCACCCCGGGATCCACATATCCCGGGGTATTTTGAGTCATGATGCAATAATACAGCACTAGATGGTCCGGATGGTTTTATCCAAGGGTTTCAGGCCTGTTTATCAGGTGCAGTACATTCCCGTCAGGATCTCTGAAGAAGAAGGTTTTAACGCCGGTAGGTCCAACTACGGCATCACTGACAACAACTACTTTTTCTTCCTTAAGCTTTTCCACCATTTCTTCAAAGTTGTCCACCCACAAGGCTACATGCCTTAGACCGCTAACCTTGTCCCCCAGAACCCCGCCGTCTTCAACCGCATTCACAAGTTCAATCATACCCCCGCCGGGAGCTTTTATAAAATATGTACCTTTTCCGTTATCAGATACCACTTTGAATCCAAGCACTCTCAAATACCAGTCTTTTAAAGCTGCAGTGTCCTTGGAGTAGATTCCCAAGTGTTCTATATACTTTATCATGTCTTTTCCCCTCTCATATGAAATTTGAAATATGTTATACCGCCTATTCATTATATAACAGTATAAGATGCGAGTACATATGCATATCAAATTAATATGTGCCCGATTTCAAAAGTTCAAAGGCATTGTTATTAATAAAATTATGAAGTATAATGGAATGTATTCCTTAATATACTGGTTTACCTAATTAATTTATTAAATTATAAGTGGGTTTCAAAATGAAAATTCTTTTGGTATCGGACAAAGAGGACTCATATATTTGGGATTACTTCGACAGCGAACGCTTTAAAGATATAGAATTGATGATATCCTGCGGCGATTTGAAGGCGGAATATCTGTCATTTCTTGTGACGATGATAAACGCTCCTCTCTTTTATGTCCCCGGAAATCATAATACCAGCTACATAAAGGAACCTCCAGGAGGCTGCGTATCAATCCATGACCAGCTTGTAAACTACAACAATATCAGGCTTTTGGGTCTTGGCGGATGCCGCCGTTACAATTACGGGGAATTCCAGTATAGTGAAGATCAGGTGAGAAACAGAATTTTGAAACTTACGCCTAAAATCTGGTGGAATAAGGGCTTTGATATTCTCGTAACCCATTCACCGGCTTATCCGCTTGGTGACGGAAAAGACCTGGCACACGTGGGCTTTAAGAGCTATGTTGAGCTTATCGACAAATACTCTCCCAGATACTTTGTGCATGGCCACCAGCATTTGAACTACAACATCAGCCCACGGATATCCAAATATAAAAACACTACAATAATTAATGCTTATGGTTACTACATACTCGATTACTGATTGGCATCGGATTCAAACATGTCGCTCATCAGGTCATCATGAATACCCGGTTTGCTGATTTCCGGCATTTCACTCTCCACAGCATCCACAAACCAGTCCATTGAGTGTATCTGATCATGACTGGCGATTTCATCAGCTTCAATCCTTAATACTCCCTTCTGATCATATATGGGTCCGGTAAAGGGATTAAAGGCATTACTTTCTATCATTTTTTTCATGAAACCGATCAGCTTTTGTGTTTCCTTTGGAACATGCTTGATTGAATAAAGTATGTCTACGACACCAGTATCCATTCCCCACCAGAAGTTTATGACCCTGTCGTCCGAAGCAAAAATATCGGATATACCCTTCCAGGTATCATTGATCATGTTCCTTATTATCCTGTCTCTTATACACATCTGACGCTGCCGACGAAGAGGATAGTGT
>CALMWN010000531.1 GCA_937873555.1 uncultured Clostridia bacterium | reverse complement strand
CCATGGCACCAAGCAGCCAGCTTTGGAACGGGAACTGTGCCGATTTGGTGAAGCCTGCAAAGCACAAAAGGCCAAGAGCTATCGGAATCAAACCTGCAGCAGAACCTCCTGCTGAATTCTTGACAATTTCGCTTATATCCAGTGATCCGATTTTTGAAGTATATATCATTATTATTGCAGCTATAAAGGCAACGCCGCCCAGTGAGTTAATCCACAAAGCTCTGACAGCATTCTTGATTGATATCTCGTTTCCGTCATGAGATATCAGCAGGAATGAGCAAAGAGTGGTAACCTCCCAGAAGAAATACATCCATGACAGGTTGTTTGTCATCACCAGAGCATTCATTGCCCCCAGGAAAACAAAAAGTATCATGAAAAATCTCGGTTGTCTTGATATCTTAAGGTGTAAGTGGTGTTCATGTTCCTTCATATACCCTATGGCAAAAACAGTGATTATCGGTCCAATGATTGAAACGAGAAGGATCATCACCAGTGACAGATAATCAATTACAAAGGCCGCTTTCGGTTCATTGGGCATTACAAAGATTTCAAAAGCAACCACTGCAACAAGCTGTATAGCCGTCAGTGTAACTACAAGAGGCTTTTTGAGCCTTATACCGGTGTAACCTATATAGAGAAGCAGCATAAGGTCCAGGATTCTTATAATCCAACCGATATCAAAATGCAAATCTTCTTCTCCGATTGTAATAGGAGCACCGGAACCGGCCAAAATTCTGACAAACTCCCCGGCTACAATAAACATAATCAGGGTGGTAACAACAACAATGGAATTACGTACTGCATCCTTTCTTACGGTATAGCATAATGCAGCACTGAGGGCCGGCAGCAATACAGCTGCAGCCAACAAAACCAAATTATAACTTTCCACAGCATCTACTCCTTTCAAAATATAAATGCATATGTCATAAAGATACAAACTCTTTTAAAGGTTAGTATCTTCTAAAATAAGATTTACCAGGGCAAAAAAAAATCGCCCTTAAAAATTCCAAACCCTGTACTTTTTATTTTTTTCTTAAGTGAAATAAATTGCCCATTCTTATTATAATTATCACCAGGTACTAAGTCAACCGGATAAAAATATTTTACAACATACAACTTTTTTCGCAGCACTCTTAAATCATGCTTTTTATAAGAAGAAGATTATTCCTGCTGTCTTAGATCGTACATTATGCATACATTGTATTAATTAGGAATGGACTTTGTATACAGAATAATTATAATAGAGATTTCTTAAATAGTAAAGTATAATTCTGTTTTCCATGAACAAATTATATTGTATACAAAAAAATTAACGTCCTTTTTCATCTTTTCATACAGTTGGAATTTACCATTCGAAAAATTAGCTTGATATCAACCCGCAACATATTTATAATGAGAAATATGGTATGCAAATAAAGGTGTAAATAGATTAGGAGCTCCAGATTTATGGATACAGCTTTCGACAGGTATTATAGATTAATGGTAAGGATAATACTTATTACTGCGGTACTATTGCTGCTCTACCTTGCCATTAAATATTTTCTGTCATTTTTTGCGCCTTTTCTACTTGCATTCGTTCTTGCCCTTATAAACGAACCTGTCATATCCCTGTTGGAAAAGAAAGTGAAAGTCCCCAGAAAATTTGCCGCACTCATATCCCTCCTTGTGACGATAGGAATATTCGGAGGCCTTTTGGTGCTGGTAATAGTAGGTATTTACTCAGAGCTGCTCGTCCTTAAAAGCAACATCTCAACCTACATTAGCGGAATATCCGCACAATTGACGGCATATGTCGACAAGATAAACGCATATTACAACGCATTACCTTCAAATATAACCGGTCTGATTGATGAAAATCTTAAAAGCATCACTCCAAAACTTGAGGATGTCGTAAAATCCCTCATAAATTATTCAATAGACACCATAAAATCACTGCCTCAGGCTGCAATTTTTATAATTGTAACTATGTTGGCAACATACTTTATCAGCAGTGACCGGAAGGAGATACGCGGTTTCCTGTACAAACAGTTCCCCGAGAACTGGGTGAAAAACTTCTATGGAGTGAAAAGTGGTACCTTCAGCGCAATATTCGGCTATTTCAAGGCTGTGTTCATTCTCATGGTCTTCACTTTTATTGAAGCCACGGTAGGATTTTTTATCATTCACGCCGACTATGCTCTTGTGATGGGTTTATTGGTGGCAATCTGCGAAGTGATACCCATATTCGGGACGGGCTTGATAATGCTTCCCTGGATTGCCTGGAATCTTCTGGTCGGCAACATGTCTATGGCTCTCGGCCTGTCGATCATATACCTGCTGGGAATACTCATAAGGCAGATTATGGAGCCAAAGATCGTCGGAGACCAGATAGGCCTGCACCCGCTCGTCACCCTTGTATCAATGTATATCGGACTCGGCCTGTTCGGTGTGCTGGGTATGCTGATAGGACCGATATGCGTAATAATACTTAAAAATATCAATGAATCGGGACTGTTGAACATCTGGAAGCGATAGCAGCAATTAAATAAGTTTTACTGTTTTTTCCCTGTCGCAAAAACCCAGAATCTATATCCGGCAAAATTAATCACCTGGGCAATCACCGTTACAATAGCCTTTGCCAGGTATATGTTCATTCCAGACCCAGTCCCGAGTAAATCCAGTCCTAATAAGCTGACGCCCAGTGAAACGGCATTCACAACAAGAAATCTGGCAAACTCCAGCGGAGTTTTTTTGTCAACCCCATGTATTTCAAAAGTCCACAGCTTATTTATGACAAAGCTGTTCAGTATCCCCGCCGAATATCCCGCCACCTGACTGATACCATAATGAACTCCGAACAAGCCCTTTAAAATGGAAAAAACGGCAAAGTCCACACCTGTATTTAATATACCGACAACAGCAAACCTCAAAATATACCTGTGTTTTCCGCTGCGGATGAGTTCAGCGGTATCTTCAAACCAGGCTTCAGCCCATTTAGGCATTAAACATTCCTACCCTTCGTCAAATTAAAATTGTTTCATTGTTAATCTTCTCAATCATTCAAACCTTAATGCATCAATCGGATTAAGCCTGGACGCCTTGTTTGCAGGATACATCCCAAAAATCACTCCTACCAGCAGAGAAAAGCAGAAGGATATGAATACGATTTTCAGTGAAAGCAGCGTAGGCATTCCTGGAGAAAACTTCTTCATGAACATTACACCACCTATACCGCAGGCCACACCTGCCAATCCGCCAATGCCACTTATGGTGACTGCTTCGATAAGGAATTGGGAAAGAATGTTTTTCCTCTTCGCCCCTACCGCTTTTCTGATACCTATTTCTCTTGTCCTTTCAGTGACGGAAACAAGCATAATATTCATAATCCCTATGCCACCGACAATAAGTGAAATCGCTGCTATGCCCCCCAGCATGTTTGTCAGGAATTTTGTGTTGTCATTCTGCACCTGCAGCATTTCTGCCTGGTTGAACACCTTGAAGGTCTTAGGGTCTTTATACTTTGTCGTAAGGAAGGCATTGAGCAGATCAACCACATACTGGACCGAATCCGCGCCTTCCGCCTGTACCAGATAGTTGCTGATAATTGCGTTCCTTGTGATTCTCTGTGCCATGGTATAAGGTATGATGAGCTTATTGTCATTTGGCCCCAACATGGAAGAGCCTTTTTTCTCCATGATCCCTATTATTTCGAAGGGAATTCCGTTTATTTTTATTTCCTGGCCCACCGGGTCGAAGTCTCCGAAGAGCTCGTTTGCCGTATCCACTCCTATCAATGCAACCTTGTTTCTGTCATTTACATCCATTTGTGAAATGAATCTCCCCCATTGCACGTGAAAGTTCCTTATTTCCTCATATTCGGGGCTTGCCCCCTCGATTGGGACTTCAAGATTCCTGTTTTCATACTTTACTATGAAATTACCCATTACAAGTGGTGAGATCCTGCTTATCCTGCCGTCCGACTCCTCCATCAGACTGTTCATATCCATAAGGGTCACCGAGCGGTTGCTCTTCCTGCCCAATATATCTATCCTTATCATGTTCGACCCCAGGCTCTGTATGCTGTCGATTGCTTTCCTGGTGGTGCCCTGTGCAATTGCAACCAGTATGATCACAGACCCGACACCTATTATAACGCCGAGCATTGTCAGGAAAGCACGCATTTTGTTCTGCCAGAGGCTATGTATTGATATGCGGAATATTTCCGATATTTTCATGACATGCCTCCTTACTTTTTGATTATATTGAGGGGATTCTGCTGGGATTGCCCTGCTGTATTACTTTTGGAGGATGGCCTTGGCGAAAGCACCTCATCGCCTTCGTTAAGGCCTTTCGTTATCTCTATGAAGTCCTTGTTGTTGATTCCAACCTCCACTTCGATCATTTTCTTGTTGGGGCTGCCCGCATCCTGAACTTTTCCATCCACCGTCTTCGGTACGACATAGTACTTTTTGTTGAATTGCTGTACTGCAGCCATTCTAAGCATCAGCACATCCTTTTTCTGATTCAGTATTATCTGGGCGTTTGCACTCATTCCAACCTTCAGGCCTTTGGGATCAAGCACCTTTACCGTCACCAGGTAGGTCGCCACACCGTTTACCGAGACACCTTCATTTGCAATTTTACTGACCTCACCCTTGTACTGCTTCCCGGGAAGGGCATCCACGGTGACGTCAACCTTCATCCCGAGCTTTATCTTGCTTATATCCAGCTCATCAACAGGAATGGAAAACTCCATCAGGTTGTAATTCGCAAGGCTTGAAATAATCTGTCCCATATTTACACCATCTTCTATATTGATTTTCTGTTTTGAAATGGTGCCGTTTATAGTGGCGTAAATCTTCAGGTTGCTTCTCTGGTATTCGAGGTTCTGCAGCTGAAGCTGCGCTTTGTACAGCTTTGACTTGATATTTTCCATATCGTTTCCGAAGTTGTCGTCATTCAATTCCAAAAGCAGCTGCCCTTTTCTGACAAACTCATTTTCCTTGACATGTATGGTTTTTACCGAAACCGGTCTTGTGGTTTCAAATTTGACTGCTGTTTTTTTGAATACTTCAAGTTTGCCGTACTCCTGACACACAATGCTTTGTCCACTTACAGGGAAAGCAGCACTTGCCCTGGAATCAATTTTTATGCCTCCGGGGTTTGGAACCTCAATCTCTATGTCCCCATATATCTTTCCACCATTGCCCGGGCGGCTGAAATTAGCAATATTCGATACTGTACCCTCCACCTCACACATGTAATCCGGCAGAGTTATTATGGCCTTTTGCCCTGGCTCTATAAATTTAGCCTGCGAGAAAAGTACAGGCACTACCAGTCTGTATTTACTGTAATTTGTAATGTTGGCAATAACCGTAGAGCTTTTTATCAGGTCACCTTCATCCACATTTATATCTGTAATAATCCCATCGATGGAAGCCTTCACCATTTGGTCGTTCTTGTCCTGTATCCTGTTTTCCATATCCCTTTGAAGGTTTTTGATATTCATATTGACGTCTTCTATCTGTATACCGATATCATCATCCTTCAGCTCAATCATCAGGTCTCCGGCTTTGACCACGTCATCTTCATTCTTGTAAAGTTTTTTCACTATGCCGCTTTTTTTTACGGTTATATCATCCTTCTCGGAAGACACTACCGCACCCGTGCCTATTATGGATACTGTAAGGGTTCCCTTTTCAGCCTTGAATACCGGTACCGAAGCACTGACTTTTTTTGCAAAGGATGAGAAGTAAAATACATAACCCAGGAGGCAAACCGCTGCAAAAATGATAGCTCCAACAGTGAGAGGCTTTCTACTGATCTTCATAACCCTGCTCCTTCAAAGAAATTTTTGGAAATTCAATAATATATTAACATAAAAATATGTAGAATTTAACCATGTTTTTCTCGAAAAAAAAGGTGCCTGTAAAATTTCTTCACAAGTACCTTTTATCACTTAGGCTTTGTTATCCCTTAAGCACTTTTTCTACAATTTCTTCAAGCAAGCCGACCTCATCCGCGGATTTGAACAGTGTATACCTGCTCCTGTAATCCTTTGCACACATCAATGCCTTTTTCAAAAGCTCATCTTCCACACCGATCTCCTCTGCAGTCAGCGGAGATGCAACCTTCTTCAGTATTTCTATAACTTCCTTGCTGGAAGGAAGGAACTTGAGCTCTTCCCTGATTTTATCAATATTATTTACAATTGCATCTATCCTTCTTTCCTGTTCGCTCCAATCCAGGAAATCCTCCGGATTTTCCTTCATTATGGAAGTACCGGCTTTTACCCCATAGTATTCTATCATTTCCTTTTCTCTCTGCTGCCTTGTTTTAGCCTTGCTCCTGACAGCCGCCTTGTCAACCTTCGTAAAATCGGACTGCAGGAAGTGTTCGAAAAATTTCATTGCATAGGCTGTCGCCACACCCACGGAAGTACCATGTGCAGGAGCCTTCTCCTTTTTGAGAAGCTTCATCATTTCCCAGTAATGCGCCATGTTGTGCTCTGCAGAAGCAACAGGGCGGGTGTTGCCGATTATGAGGATAGTTATTCCTGCAAGTATCAGTGCCTCAATAAGGCTCTTGATTCCCTCATCGGTTCTGTTGCGGATACCGTCTGCGTTTGCTATACATTTTTCTACTGCCTCTACTGCCAGATCCGCACACATCGGGCAGTACTGCTCGCCGTTTATGATCCTGCCTGCAATCCAGTCAGCCTTGGCAATGTATTTCCCCAGGACATCTCCAAAGCCTGAATACATCATGTCGTAAGGCGCATTCTTAATTATGTCTATATCGCACACCAGCACCTTCGGATGGGTTGATGGCCTGTTAACCTTCACACCTTTATTTAAAAGAGGTGCTACAACCGAGGTGTAACCGTCCATTGACGCAGCAGTCCCCACACTTACGAAGGGTCTCTTCGTATTGAAGGCAACATACCTTGTCAAATCCGTTATGGAGCCGGAGCCCACAGAAACAAGGAAATCGGTATCCTTGTCCAGCGCGAAAAGGATTTCACCCAAAGCGGATTCATCCGGTTCCAGCTCGTGTTCCCTTTCAAGAAGGCACAGGGAAACATCAAAACCAGCTTCCTTCATCAACGTCTCAACCTTTTTGCCGGCTATGCCGTAAGTGATGTTATCAGCCACCAAAAGGGCCTTTTTGCCGAAATTCCTCTTCTTAAAATAGGAAGCGCAGTTCTTCAAAATACCGTTTCCTATATATATATCCATGTCCGGCTCTACATGGTTCATACCGCATTTGCAGTCCATACCGGACAGCACCAGCTTTTCACCCTCATATTTGATTTCCATGGTAAAATCCTCCTGTTTTATATATTAAATTTATTGAATCCTGCCCTGTCTTTTCAAT
>CALMWN010000530.1 GCA_937873555.1 uncultured Clostridia bacterium | reverse complement strand
GATACACGTAGAGGGATGCCAGGCTTGTATAAATTGCGGATATAGTAAATGTGATTGAAATTTGAAGGACAATTCATTAATTATTCATAATATTTTTATAATAATAACATAAATGAGTATTATTATATAATTAAGCAGTTTGCTCCTTGAGTATTTTTCAGGTAAGAATTTATTTTGCCATAGTTATTCTATGGCTTTTCCTTTTCTAGAGAATAAAATGCCATTGAATGTTTTATTGCATTATAGTATAATTATCGATGCATATTTACAGCTACTTTCTTAAGGAGGTTTTGTGCCAGCTGATAACGGATTTCCGGGATTAAATCATATTCAATCCGCTCAATACTTCATGAGGCAAGCCTTGAACGAGGCAAAGAAGGCTTATGCCAGAGGTGAGGCGCCTATAGGTGCAGTTATTGTAAATGACGGGAAAATTGTCGGCAGGGGGCATAATGAGAAAGAGGCAAAGAGAGACTCTACTCTTCATGCGGAAATGACATCAATAAGGAAGGCAAGCAGAAGGCTTGGGACATGGAGGCTCAACAGTTGTGATATGTATGTGACACTGGAGCCATGTACAATGTGTGCGGGTGCCATTCTGCAGGCCAGAATCAGAAGGCTGTATATAGGAACTGCTGATCCGAAGGCCGGCGCAGTGGGATCGGTTTTGAACGTGCTTCAGGTGGACGCCTTTAATCACAAGGTGGACGTGATATGCGGAATACTCGAAGAGGATTGTTCAATGATATTGAAGGACTTCTTCAGGGAGCTGCGGAACAAAAAGGCTGAAAACCCCTGAATCATGGTGCTCTGATGCGAAAGTAAAGACAAAATGTAAATGAAAAAGTGAAATATTTATTCAATAATATGAATATACGGAGAGATATCGAAGTGGTCATAACGGGGCTGACTCGAAATCATGTGATGAGTGCATAAAAACTGAATATTTATATACGGAAGAGTATCGAAGTGGTTGTAACGGCCCTGACTCGAAATCAGGTTGTCGCGCAAGCGGCACGAGGGTTCGAATCCCTCCTCTTCCGCCAAACCCGCATAAACACTGGCTTATGCGGGTTTTTAGTTTTCGTTCGGTATGACTTTTTTACTCTCCCCCTCCCGAAATGGTGACAAAATCTTGGTGATATGTCATCACCACTCATTTTTTCAATATGCACGTTATTCATATGAGCTGTATACCATGGTGACATTTTGGTGACAACAACTGATAAAAGCTTATAAAAAAGAATACGAAGATATAAAATAATATGTAATGCCGAAATGCTATCGTTCATATTCACGGCTCCTCTTCTTTGGCTTCTTTTCAGCTTCATTTCGTTCTTTATTTGCCGCCTGAGGATGAAGCGCATTATGGTAGGCCTCCAACACAGCTTTTTTTCTATCAAGCCTCACATCGACATATTGCTCTGTTACAGCTTCCAGGCTGGATGAAATACCTAACTGTATACCGATACCTTTCAGGCTGTGGCCCAGTATTTTTCCGACGGTATAAAAGTCACCGGTTAACTGGTGCATATTCGTGGCCGCCGAATGCCTCAGGTCATGGAAACGGATATGAGGTAAATCCAAGCGTCTGAGCATTTGGGCAAAATCGTTTGACACTCTGTCCCTCCGGTATGGGATTCCATTTGGCTTGGCCACAACAAGGCGATTGTCATAGTACATGCCTCCGCCCGATTCGGCCATTTCCCTTTGCCGTGCCTGCAAATCAAGCTGCCTTTTAAAATAAGGCCGTGTAACATCAGTAATAGGCAGGATTCTTTCCTCAGATTTGACCGGAGCCATTTTGACAACTGTCGTTGTTCCTGCCGGCAATTTATAAGGCAATTGTTCAATGACTGCGAATGTTCCCTTCTCCAGACTCACATTATCCCAGCGCAGGCCGATAACCTCACTCAAGCGCAATCCGTATACCCCGGACAGCATAATGATCATTTCCCACTCGGTTCCAATAACATGACTCATTAATCGCTGCATCTGATGAATGGTATAAGGATCGGGCGTCTTGCCATGCTTGCCAAATTTAGTGATTATGTCACGAGCAGGGTTACTTTCCATATATCGATATTTACGGGCAGCCTCAAAGGCCACACTCAAGATTCGCTGGCAGTAACGGACGGAACTTTGGGACAACCCTTTGTCGAACATTTTTTGAAACAAATCGTCCAGCATGGGAGGCGTCAACTGTCTAAGCTGCACATGTCCGATATTGGGTACGATGTGATTGCGAATAATTCCTTTGTAGCTGTCAAACGTACTGGGTCGCAGGTTAGCTTTACCATGCTGTTCAACCCATGTTTCCATATATTCTTTTACTGTCAGTTTTCCTTGATTTGCGGGAGTGGGGATGTATGACGGATTGGACAGCTTAACCTTCATTTCAGCCTCGTGCTGCAAAGCATCTTTTTTATTTGTGAAGCCTTTTTTCACATAGGCCTTGTATCCTCCTCCAAAGGGATATTTTATATTTACATCATAAACGGTTCCAGGCTTTCCGGTCAGTATTCCGTCTGCATCGCGTTTACTTTTAACCTGTCGTGCTAAAACAGCCATCTATTTCTCCTCCTTTGCAATGTGGGCATTAACAACAGTCTTATGTCGTTAATACCAATCCCATATAGCGGAATCAGCCATCAGTCGACGGTTACCATTTTGAACATATTCAATTTCGCCTTTATCCAATAGCTCCCGCAGCTTGTTTTCTCCTATGCCGGAAATGCGGCTCATTTGCTCTACTGTTTTCAGCATGGGCATGAGTTCAATAGTTTTTGAAAATTGTTGCTTAGCGGCCATATGACCGCCCCCCTTCATATAAAAGTATTTTTGCATCCTGCTTGCTCATTCTTCACTCTCCCTTTTGTTATTTGCAATATCCCATATCATTGGCTTTGAGGTTGATTTTGTTTGTTCTTCAAGTGCCTCTAAATCCTGTGCTCGTTGCAAAATTACTTTTGTATCCATTGCTTCAGGTAACAGGACAGCATCTTGAATATCTAACAGAGCTTGCCGGAACACTATAATTGTCTCATCCAGCCGTTTGCTACCTATATGGCCTGTGGTGTGAGCACGGGCGGCAATCTGGTTCAAAAGGTTTCCAATCCGGTAAAGTAGCCTTATCATAGCGTAATAATCCGGCGGTGGATGCTCCTTGGGTACTTGTCCGGCAATCATGAAACGGATATAAGTGGATTTCGGTAATCCAGTTTTTTCCGACAGGTTGCACAGCTTTTCATATTCCCGATCCGCGAAACGGATGTGAAAGGTTTTGTTGTGTTTACGCATATCATTCCTTCTTTATACTTTGATAGGGGTTTCAGGGGCATTTCCCCTGACAAGTGAATTTGGGCACACAAATTCAGTGCTTGCTACAACACGTGACATAATGCCTTACGGCAACATACCAACCGAAAAAGAATAGCGACAAGACACAAAATTTTGTTCTTTTCGGTCTGTTTGTCATATCCATGGTGAAAATACCCCTCCTTTCTATTCCGTTTTTGGATTAAATCGACACAGAATTTTACCAAAAATATTTCTCTCTAATAATCAGCAGATTTTTTGGCGAAAAGTTAACCCCCTGATGAAAAAAAATTTTATACATGATCATTTAGTTCTGCTTGATTTTCTGTGCGTACAATATTACAATAATTGTGCGTACAAAAAAGAGGTGAATACATGGCTCAAAGAAAAAAAGGGCGTCCACCTTCTAATTGGCTTCACCAGACTTGGAGCAAATTGTTCAAGATATAATTGATTGCGGATTTGGCATTAATAACAATGATTATAAATATATTAAAGACGGCAAAGAACGAACAAAAAAAAGATATGTTGATTTTAATCAGGGTTTAGATGCGCGGTTGCTGTATAAGCATCCTGAGAAAATGGAATTACTGAGTCGAGTTGCGGTAAAACCGCTTAGAATAGCCTTTGACCATGCCGATGATGAGTTCGTAGAAATATACACAAGGTGTATGTGGCTGGCAGCTGAAAATAATATTAAAGACGTATCTAATTATATCTTATTCAATTTTGAAGATGAACCAAATGATTTATATAAAAGGCTTGAAATAAATGCCCTGCTTAATACGCAATTTGAAAATGGCGGATATCGTACAAGGATATGGTCATTCCCAATGAGATTTTCTCCGATTTTTGGTGAAGAAGCAAAAGGGCGAAAGTTCTTAGGTAAAAAATGGGTGAGAAAGCAGCTCAGGGGCATTCAATGTATCTTAAATGCGACACATGGTGTTGTTGGACCAAAACTCGCTTTTTTCAAAAAAGCTTTCGGGGAAAACATTGATAAATTCAACAAACTCATATGGATGCCGGAAAAATATATCATTTATCGAAATGAGAATATTCAAAACGGCAATGCTGACCGTTGGAATAGCCTGTTTTGTCAACTTGACGCAAGATTACTTACTGAATTCCAATGCCTTATTGGTGATAATGTTTTTGTGGACAAGCATTCAGATAATAGCGTTATTTCTGAGCTTTTATCACACTATACAGATTGATAATCTTGTGCAAATTTTGATAAATATTAAACATACCCTCGTCGCAGAGTATTGCTGTGTGACGAGGGTGTTGTGTTGATGAGTGTTGCCTATGACCTAAACACCGATAAGTTTTCATAGATTTTATATCAATTCGCATTCCCTCAATATTCTCTCTATTGATTCCCAAATACAAAGAGAAGGATTTTCTCTATAGTATTGAAATTTCCTATATTGCTGTAGTATGTAGCCATGTTCTTCATTTCTCCGCATGATTATTTTTGCCCGTTCTATTGCGCACTTTACATCAGCTAAGGTCAATTTACCAAGCACTCTTTTAAAGTTATCTTCATGCTTGTATTGGTCAAGATCTTCAAAATTTTCTTCATAAGCCCTGTTTATAGGGGTAATATACTGTCTGCGGTGGGTAAATGACCCGTTGCAATCCATCTTATGCAAAATCATCCACAACTCAAATGTAAAATTACTGTATCCGTTATGATACTTGATTTCTTTCCCTAATGAGTGTGCCTCTTTCATTCTATCGAGAGTTGTCCGGAATTGCGCAGTGTGCACTTCCTCATCGCTCTCGTAATCAAACACATGCGTAATGTCCGTTTTCCCCGTTACAACCAGCGATTTGGCACGTTTTACAGGGTCCTTTTGTATTGGACAATCAAGTGTTACCTTATAGATAGATGCCGGTTCAGTATTAATTTTATTTTGCAGCCATTGCAAATACCATTGCTCACATTCACCTTCCACAGTGAAATAATGCTTACGGTTTTCTTTCATTTGTGCCATTGCATTACACC
Source organism: uncultured Clostridia bacterium (assembly GCA_937873555.1). Lineage (GTDB taxonomy): Bacteria > Bacillota > Clostridia > Acetivibrionales > CALMWN01 > CALMWN01. The sequence continues at coordinate 2,028 of CALMWN010000530.1, read as the reverse complement.
TCTTTTCTGCTTTCTTTGAGGTTCTCAAAAATAGGTGTAAAGTCAATATCCTTAATTGCTCCGTATTGGCTAACGAAATAGTTTTTCATATAATCATCGTGCATACGGACACCTTTTTCTCCGGTTGTTCCAAAATACGAAAGGGCGTAGTGCTTGCTATGTTGCGTTTCATCATCTCTTTCTACAAATTTAATTTCATCCCGTCTAAACAAATTTGAATTTAGGAAAATAGGGTTATGTGTATTAAATATGAGCTGCGCACGGTTTGTATTGATATCGTCGTTGTGAAATATATTAATAATGCTCATTAAAGCCATAGGATGAATGGATGCATCAAATTCGTCTACCACCAAAGTACCTCCATTTAAAATGGCATTTACCACCAGGGGGAACATATTTACAAAGCGGATTGTACCGTAAGATTCAAACAGTTCCGCAGAAATAGCGGCACCATTCCTTTTAGACGTTCCCGTAAATATAGAGCATAGCTTCACATCCGAATCGTCATCTGCAACAACATAACCAAGTGCATTGGAGTTAATTCCAAAATAAATTGCTGCTTCATTCAGTGTTTTTTCAATATATATAGACTTTTTCTTGGGGTCAGCAAATTTCCCGGTTAAGTAAAGTGAATCTGCACGATAAGCCACCATGAGTTTACTATCAAGCCAATTTCTAATTAGCATGGTGAGTTTTGTGCTGAACATGTTTTTAAAGCCATTCATCAAAAAAAGCTCTTCATTGTTTAAATTGCTTTTTGCCAGCTGCATAGCACTCTTTGAATTCTGCTCAAATTCATTTACAAGATAATTCTTAATCACTTGTAAAGAAGGCCCAAACTCCAATTCATTATCTCTTAAAAAGATCAACTCCTCATTTATTCTTAATGATTCAAAAATGATTTTACGTGGATAGTTCGCATCTAAAAATGCTCCTACATCCGCTGAAAACGCATACTCAACAAGGATATCTGCTTCCACAAATTTAATAGAAAATGCAATTGGTGCATGTTCTGTATCCACATTATTAGGAATCAATTCCAGAGCGTTGGCGGCAGCATTAGGCGAATTCCGTTCATCACTATTGCAGATATTTCCTCGAAGGACAATATTTTTAAATGTGTCCATGGCACCGATAATATTGGTTTTTCCCGAAGCATTGGGGCCATAAATAACAGCGGAAGACAACCCCTTATACTCTTTTGAACCTATCTTCTGATGCAGGATGCTATAATCGAGCCCTTTTTGCTTTGGTGCAGGGGTCATGAAAAATACAAATTCCTCTTTAAATGATTTATAGTTCTTTGCTCTAAATTCAAGAAGCATATAATTACCTCCATTTTGCTAAAAATCCGCAAAATCATATTATTATTATATGCTTTATCCTATCCAATAGTCAATTTGTTTATTCAATTCTGCGAAAAAATTGCAAAATACTTTTGTATCATGCCCCTTTTTTAAAAACATATAAAACATTTTACTCCGTGGTGACATGGTGACATTTTGGTGACATAAGCTACAAAAAGCTTTTATAGGAAACCATAAGATGATTTAACAAAATATAAGACTACACCTTAAATATCGAGATTCAAGGCGTAGTCTTATAAAAACTTGTAAAAGGATATAAGTTAATTTTTGGCAATAACGTTTCTCGAAATGTGTTGGCCAATGTGGAAGTCATGTGGCCGAAAACCTTGATTTTATGCGGTTTGTGTTACCCTCGGAGTTCGAATAAAGATAGTTTTTGAGTAGTTCTATCCGGGGCATCAATAATTTTATAATCTGGAGAAGTACCCAAGTGGTTGAAGGGTCCGCACTCGAAATCAAATCGGTCATATGCCCGACTGCTCGACGCTAACCCAGTAACCATCAGGCTTTGTTAGCGCCGGATGAGTGAAAAATTTTTGCAAATGCTAACACTTTGCTAACAGTTTTCTAAAAAGCGTTTTTCCGCTCCGGCGGTCAAACATATATGGAAGAGTATCGAAGTGGTTGTAACGGCCCTGACTCGAAATCAGGTTGTCGCGCA
>CALMWN010000529.1 GCA_937873555.1 uncultured Clostridia bacterium | reverse complement strand
GTTTGACCCTGGCATGCAGATACCGAGACTTTCAGGTGAGGATCTAAAAAAAGGTATTCTCGGTGCGACGATAGCCATTTTCAATGAATACGAGTATGACATGATGGCAGAAAAAACAGGCCTTAGCAAAGCAGAAATACTTAAAAACGTTGAACTGCTTGTTGTGACACTTGGAGGCAAAGGCTCGGTCCTGACGACCGGAAATGAAGAAGCGGTTGTTTCTCCGGCGAAACCGGCCAGGGTTGTTGACCCTACGGGAGCGGGCGATGCCTACAGGGCCGGCTTGCTGAAAGGTTATTTTGAAAATGCGGCCCTTGAGGTAATGGGCAAATATGCAAGTGTGACTGCTGTTTATGCTGTGGAGCACAAAGGTGCTACCGAGCACAAATATACAATTGACGAATTCAAACAAAGGTACAATGAAAATTACGGAGGTAGATGATATGGGTAGATTAAAGTAGGGGATGGTTTCAGGATTGTTCCCTGCTTTAGTGTTATACAGGGGGATATTTCACATATGAATATTCTTATAAAAAATATCGATATCATAACCTGTGACAAGACAAACAGGGTTATTAAAAATGGAAATATCGGGATTAAAAAAGGATACATAGAATTTATAAACGGAACAAATGCCGAAATTGACAACCTCAAAGCGGACAGAGTGATAGACGGCACACACAGGCTTGCAATGCCGGGCCTTGTCAATACTCATACTCACAGCGCTATGACAATACTCAGGAACTTTGCAGACGACCTTGCCCTGGAGGAATGGCTCTTTAACAGGGTTTTTCCCGCAGAAGCCAGACTGGTTCCGGGGGACGTGTATTGGGGAGCTATGCTCGGTGCAGCTGAAATGATACGTTCCGGTACTACAACCTTTGCAGACATGTACCTGTATATGGACGAGGTTGCAAAAGCTGTATGTGAATCGGGCATAAAGGCCAATCTGTCCAGGAGTCCCCTGAAGTTCAATGCAGGTGAGAATTCAGAGACAATTGACGAGACCATGGAATGCTATGAGTATCACAGGAACTGGAATGGACAGGCAAACGGGAGAATCAAGGTATCTGTCGAGGTTCACTCTGCATATCTCTTTAACGAAGAATCTCTTGGAAATGCTGCCAACCTTGCCAAAGAGCTGGGTATCGGCATTCATATCCATATACTGGAGACAGCCGGGGAACGTGAAGAAAGCTTCAGGCGTTATGGGATGAATTCAGCTGAGATCTGCCTGAAGTGCGGTATTTTTGATGTGCCTGTAATCGCCGCTCACTGCGTACACTTATCGGATAATGACATGCATATTCTGAAACAAAAAGGGGTCAATGTGGCGCATAATCCTACAAGCAATCTCAAACTGGGCAGTGGGATCGCCAGGCTTCCGGAAATGCTTGACAGGGGGATAAATGTGGCATTGGGAACGGACGGAACAGCCAGTAACAACAATCTTAACATGTTTGAGGAAATGCACCTGGCAGCCCTCATACACAAGGGAGTCAACATGAATCCCGAGCTTGTGGGAGCAGAGCAGGTGCTAAGAATGGGTACGGTTAACGGAGCTTTTGCTGCAGGCTTCGGAAGCGAAACAGGAAGCCTGGAGAAAGGGATGAAAGCTGATATTTTACTGCTGGACACCGACAAGCCCCATTTCTGTCCAATGAACAACCTCCAGTCGGCAGTCGTTTACAGTGCGCAGGCATCTGATGTCGATTCCGTTATTATTGACGGAAACATAGTAATGGAGAACAGGCAGCTGAAAACCATTGACGAGGAGATGGTCAAGCGCAAGGTGCTTGAAATTTCACAAAGGGTTCTGAAATAAAACATGCCGATGCCATTTCACATAATTTATTGTTAAAATAAATTATGCTTTCGTCCAGTTTTATCGGATGTGCTTTTTAACATTTTTAAATACTGGGAATTTGTTATGTTAAAAAGCACCAGCTACCTCAAATAGAAATCATTCGAGAGGGGCTGCTTGTCCGAGTTGTCCAGATATTCAGATAAATTACTGCTCTCAACTTTTTTATGTGTGAATTCGGTTTTCACAAGGGAATATTCAAGGTAAACCCTGTTGTACTGGTCAAGTACCCTTTTGTCATTTTCCTTCAGTCTCTTTACGTTTCTGTTCGTATCCATAATATACATGAAATTGACCTCCTTTTTTATTTGAATGTTTTAAGACATTTGGTACGAATTCAAGGTGTTTAAAACAATGATAAAAATGCTTCATAGGGTCTCACTCATTATAGCTCCCAGGAAATTGAAAGAATGATCCGGTTATAAGTTTTCTTTTGTAAATTAATATATGCACGCAGAGTAAAGTTTAGAAACATTAGATGAGGAAAATTTTTATGAAATAATTTGTGAATTTGCGCTGATCAATTCAACCGGATTAAATGTATTCAACTGTTATTTACCCCCTGGTAAAGAGTCTAAACAACTATGAAAAAATTTAATGTGCACGCCTGAAAGGTTAATTTGATTTCCGCATTATAAACATATGATACAATTTCAGCATGCATCTGCCATATATCAAATATTAACCTTACTGACAGCCTCTCTTGCGATTTTCGACCAGCGTATCAGTTTGTCAGGATTGTGGTCGATGTTTTCTATATCGCTGATGTTTATGTCGGCAGTTACGCCTCTTTCCCTGGCTGTGTTTCCACCATCCTTTCAAGCTTATCCACTGTTTTCAGCTGGCTGTCCGGAACAAGGTCATTCCAGAACCTGAAGGACTCAATTTACATTGTTATCAGGCGAGAATTTTAGACCGGGGAAGATTATGGACACATGCGTTCCTAGTCCTTCCTCGCTCTTAATCTGAATGCCATACTGTTCTCCGTAATATATTTTTAGACGTTTATCAACATTTTTTATGCCTATGTGCATATCCTCATCTTCAAGAATGTCAGATTTATCTTCAAAAATACCTTTCATGCGCTCCGGATTCATTCCAACACCATTGTCGCTGATGTCGAATACGACGATTCCGTTTTCCAGCCTTCCGGAAATCTTCACAAGTCCTTGTCCTGCCTTTTTTTCTATACCATGAACTATGGAATTTTCAAGTATTGGTTGAATTATGAGCTTTGGAATATACATTTCATTTAATTCGCTGTCCACATCCATAGATACAGACAGCTTATCGCCAAAGCGGTAGGTTTGAATACTGATGTAACTGCTTACTGCCTTTAATTCGTCAGCAATTGTAATGAAATCAGAGCCACCAATAGTCAACCGCATGAGGTCACAAAGAGCCTTGGCTACAACCCCTATTTCCGACACACCGTTAATCCGTGACATCCAGTTAATAGTTTCCAGCGTATTATAAAAAAAATGAGGATTAATCTGCATACGCAAGGACTTCAGTTCAGCCTGCTGTTTTAATAGTGTTTCTTCATAAACCTTTTCTATAAGTTCATTTATGTTCTGCACCATATAGTTGAAGTTCCTACTGAGTTGTCCGATCTCATCTGATGAATCTACAGCGCAATTTGCAGATAATTCACCTTCGCCAAACTGTTTCATAGCTAGAGTAAGTCTTCTAATTGGTTTTGAAATTCTGTTCATTATGAATACGGTCGCCAATATATCAACAATTATAACCAATAAGCCAATTATTAATATGGTTGACCTAAGCATCAATAGAGTCTGGCTGTAAGTTATTACCGGGATAAGCGAAACGATATACCAACCTTGCTCCTCTAAAAAACGATACGCGATATAGTAATTAGAGGAATTTATCATATGGAAAAAAAAGCCGCTTTTGTTCCCAGCTAATACTTTTTTTATATATTCTTCATTGATCCATGTTTTCAGAAGGGATTTGTCGTTATGGGAGATAATTATACCACTTTTGTCCATAATGAACACATCACCTGAATTTGAAGATTCTATTTGTGAAAATATATTGTTGATATAACTTTCCTTGACGTTCATAATAAGATAGCCAAGAGGCTTCTGAGTACTCAAACTGTTTATAGTTGCGGCAATAATAAATGTTTTTGTATATGGATCGGTTCCTATCCATATAGAGCTGCCCTTCTCACTGTATATATCTTCCTTGCTGATTACATCCCAAGGGTGCTTTTGTAAGGTTTTATTTATCTCAAACACCTTCCCTGTGTCAGAAACAACCGTTACCGCCTCAATTTCATCATTGTAAACAACAGAGCGAAAAAGTGTATTCTGTATATTTTCTCTGGTTGACAGCCCCTGAAGATAGTCCTCATTGCCATTAGCCTGTTTAAGGCTTGTTTGAATCACAGGATTAATCTGTAAATAAAAAACTTTATCAGATATATTGCTAAGACGCATTTCAATATTTTTCACCGTTTGCAAAAGGATATCCTCTATATAGTGACGAGTATTGCTTTCTATAATACTCTTTGCTATGCTAAAGGAACCATATCCAATAAGAAATACCGAAATCACTATCAAAACTGCCGTATTAAGGACTATCTTCTTGCTTATGCTGGCATCAAAGATACCTTTTCTATGATCCAATATTCTTCTCATAAGTTAATAGTCCATCCATTTTTTTAATATGTCAAAGATATCCTTCTTAATATCCACATTATTAAGATTTCTAAAATGCCTGGGTGTTTGATTAAATATCTTCTTAAATACCTGACTAAAATACCTCTGGTCATTTATTCCTACAGATTCTGATATCTGTGAAATATTGATGTCGGTTTTCCTAAGAAGTTCAGCGGCTTTTGTCATTCTAATAGATGTGAGAATCTCAAGAAAAGTATAGCCGGTATTTTTTTTAAGAAGACGGCTTATATAAATAGAGTTCAAATGAATTTTTTCCGACAGAGTCAATAGGGAAATATCATACATATAATTGCTCTCTATGTATGATATTATCCTGTTAACAATATTATCAGAAGCGCTGGTACAAGAATCTGAATTGTCCTGATTTTTGGTATATATATCTATAATCTTATGTGCTCTTAGCTCTTCTTGCATAGTATGCAAAGAAGTTTTTTCATTACGCTCCTTCAATATGCGGAGCATGGCTCTTTGGACACAATCAAATATCTCGTCTGGGGAGGTTGGCTTTAGAATATAATCGAATATACCAATGGAAAAACCGGCTTTTGCATATTGAAAATCGCTATAACCGCTTAGGAAGATAACCACACAATCCGGGTTATCATTTAAAACCTCACGTGCTAATCCGATACCGTCTATTACCGGCATACGTATATCGGACAAAATTATATCCGGCTTCTGGCACCTGGCTAACTCAAGTGCCTCACTGCCATCCTGCGCCGCACCACAAACTGTAATGTCTATTGATTTCCAGTCAAGTGATAGGAGTCCCTTTCTTATCAAAAGCTCATCATCAGCTATTAAAAGTTTCATTTCCACTCACTCCAAAAAAGGCATGTAAAACACTCTTGAATTTTTATCCTTTTACAGCTCCGGCGGTCATACCGTCCATTATCTTATCATGCAGGAAAATATACACAATTATAGTAGGTATTATTGTAAATACCACCGCTGCAATCATTCCAACATAGTCAGTAGAATATAGATCATTGAAGGCGGTAAGTCCAACCGGAAGCGGCATCATATTTTTATCCGACAGGAATATCTGAGGGAACAAAAGGTCGTTCCATATATTTATAAAATTTATTACTGCAACTGTAACAATGGATGAAACACTAATTGGCATTATAATTTTAAAGAATGCTTTCAATATAGTACAGCCATCTATAATCGCAGCTTCTTCCAACTCTTTTGGTATGGTTGAAAAAAAACCAGACAAAATAAAAATTGAAATGGGAAAAGCAAAAACGATATGTGGTATTATAATACCTGCATAAGTATTTATTATTCCCAATCGGTTAAACATTGAAAATAATGGTACAATGGCTGCATATGAGGGAATGCTCATACCAATAAGGAACAATGAATATACAAATTTCGACAGTTTCCATCTCATTCGTATTATACCATATGAAGCCATTGAACTCAATAACACAGAGATTGCCACTGCCGCCGTAGTAATGAATACTGAATTCATGAAGTTAATACCGATATTTCCAACTTCAATAGCTCTTATATAATTAACAAATGACCATGAAACGGGTAATCCCCAAGGATTTGTGAATATTTCGCTGTTACCTTTAAATGAGTTGATGAATAACCAAACTATAGGATAAACACACATTATTGAAAATATTATAAGAATGGTAAATGTCAGTATTGTGCCTATAGTCCTCACGTTTTTTCTCATAGTCTCCTCCTTTACAAAAACAAAGCCGTGATATAACTATATAAGTCGGGATATGATCAATATTCTAAATTTTCAGTTTTGACAAAAGTGTTTACACTCCATATTACCAGTACGCACAACAAAAGCAGAATCATTCCTATGGCGCTGGCATAACCATACTTCATGGTTCTGAAACCTTGGTAGAACATATATGTGGACATAACCTCACTTGCATGGTTGGGGCCGCCCTTGGTCATAACGGCAATGAGGTCATAATATTTCAGCGAGCCTGTTATAATCAGAATCACATCAATTTTTAAAATATGTTTTATAAGTGGGAATGTTACGTTTGTAAACTGTTGCCATTCAGAAGCTCCATCTAATGAAGAGGCCTCATATAGACTGGCAGGAATGGCCTTCATGGCCGCCAGTTGTATAACCATATGGTATCCCACAAACCTCCACATAACAACAACAATCAAAGCAGCCATCACAGTTTTTTCGCTCTCCAGCCATGGCATTTTAAAATCGCTGAGATTAAATAGTTCAAGGATTTTGTTAACAAGTCCGAATTCCGAATTGTAGACAAAGTTAAACATCATACCTACAGCAACACCACATATAATCGTTGGCAGGAAAAAAATCGACTGGAAAAGCTTGCTTCCTTTTATTTTATGAAAAAGTGCGTTCCCGAAAAAAAGTGCCAGTGGCATATGTGCCAATAAAGAGCCAATAATCATAAGGATATTATTTTTCAGTGACATTATGAAAAATTGATCGTGAAATAGATTAGTGTAGTTTTTAAATCCTATAAAAGCATTTTGACTCATAAGGTCTGTTCTGAACATACTGAGATACATATTCCAAATTATCGGGAAGAAAACAAAAGATATATAAAATAGCAATGTGGGTAGAACAAATATCGCTATATATTTTTTATTGCCCAATATATTATTCATAACACCCGCCCCTTGAATTTTTACATAGCAGCTGGAAGAATCCAGCTGCTATGCTTTTCAGATGATTAACTTATCTTGTTGCGTTATCTTCTGCAAATTTCTGCAGTTTCTTCAATTGCTCTGCGACTATTATTGACTCCATTTCATTAACTGGCTT
>CALMWN010000528.1 GCA_937873555.1 uncultured Clostridia bacterium | reverse complement strand
AAAATTAAAGAGTTAGCTCTAAGATATGGTATTTTGAATGAAATAATATGTGTTTTTAATAACCTTTATCAACTTTTCAAAGAGAAATGGATGCAGGAAATACTCGAATATCTTAAGGAGAATTTCAATTTTAATTTATACCCCTTTATAAATTGGGATTTAAATTTTACTGAAAGAATATTTAACTTCAATGAAAGAAAAAAAGAGGCTGCTAGTAAATTCAAACAAAAAATATTTTGTAACTCTAACTGCTATTTTGAAAAGCCATATTTAGTAGAAACTAATGAAGAGTTAATGACAAATTTCAAGCAATATATTGAATTAAAGAATAGTTGTGATTTTGATATTAGATACTATATAGCCTTCGCGGATGGTCGATTGCAATTATTGATTTATATGGATGATTTGCTTTATAGTAGCTTGGATGATTATATAATTGAGTTTGAATTATATATTAATGATACTGAGTACCCAATACCAAATAATTTCATTATTCTATATTCAAGAGAAAAAAATATATGCAGTAGTTACTATAATAACAAACAAGAGTTTTCTCATTCACGAATTATTCATTCAAATTGTTGTTTTGATAATAATGCAGAAATTGTGAATAGTATAGTTGAGCTAGATAAGGGAAAGCTCATAAGAATTTGCTATAGCATTAGAGACCTTGATGTAAAAAGTATGGAACCATCTACTAGCCTTGGGTGTTCTATAACTCTTCAAAAAAAAGTATATGAAAACATTTTTCATAGGGTTAGTACAAATAAAAAAGGTGTTTTTGGTATACCAATATTTGAAATTAAGGAATTGAACAATATAGTATAAAGCTGTAATCAGCGGCGTATTAACGATGATTACTAATGATTTTAGGATATAGTCATACAAAAATATTTTTTATATATACACATGGAAACAAATAAAATCATAGTAGAGAGCGTGATTTGATGTATTTAGCAATGTGGAAAAATAGTTTCAAGCGATGTCTTGTATACCGTACAAATACAATAATACAATTTTTTACCTCGTTTGTGTATCTGTTTGTGACTGTAAACATATGGCAGGCATTATATCGTAATGTCCCGCAGCTCAACGGTGTGTCACTTGCCCAAATGCTTACATATGTGTTGATCATACAGGTCATTGTCCGTTTTCAGGATCTTGAGTTGAGCCGCTATTATGGGGAACGTATTATTAACGGCAATGTTTCAATTGACTTCATCCGCCCTGTAAGTCTAAAATATTCAGCATTCGCCACGTTGGCAGGAGAGGTTTCGTTCCAGATTCTCTTATTCTCGATACCGATGCTGGTTCTAGGTGCTTTCATATGGGGTTTCGTTCTTCCTGCTGCGCTGTGGCAATGGCCCATGTTTTTGCTTTCAGCTCTGCTCGGTGCATTGGTTTATGCCTCGATTGAATACCTTATGTCTTTGACTGTATTTTGGTTTAAAACATACTTCCATGTCCAGTGTATCACAGGAGCTCTGTTTACGCTTTTTTGCGGATCAGCTGTACCGCTGTGGTTCTATCCTGACTGGTTGCACGCTATAGCAAACCTCCTGCCGTTTAGGTTTGTCATATTTGAGCCAGCGGGCATATTTGTCGGGAAATCGACGTTTGAGCATGCCATTTTCACTATTGGCCTACAGATTTCTTGGTTATTTGCACTCAATTTCCTAGGTCATTTTATATGGCGAAGGGCACAACTGATTGTCACCGTTCAGGGAGGTTAACTCATGAGATATGCTTTACTCTATTGGGATTTTGTGAAAATACAATTCCGCGTCGCGCAAGAATACCGTGCAGCCTTTTTAGCGCGTTCTTTTGCCAAGGCTGTAGCAAACGGAGCATCGGTTTGTATTACTTATCTAACTATATACAGTTTCGGACATGTACTCAGTTGGTCGGCGTTCGAGGTCATGCTGCTTTTTTCAATGAACACTATCGCATATGCTCTCGCAGGTTTCTTTATGTTCCATCCGTTCACCAAACTTCAACAGCGGGTTAATGATGGGACGTTTGACGAAATGCTGACAAAACCGCTTAATCCGTTTTTCTACCTATGCTCGCGTGATTTTTCAACGGGTTACTTTGCCAATCTTGCAGTTGGTATCGCTGCTTTAGTCGTTTCTTTTATTCAATTGGACATTAAACTGAGCGCGTTGAAAATACTATGGCTTGTTGTGGTGCTAATTGGTACTGGAATGATACACTCAGGTTTTTTTATGCTGACCAATATACCTACCTTTTGGTTAATAAAAATAGACGCCATTGGAAGGCTGAGAAGCACCTTTGAGTCCTTTATCCGTTATCCCATCTCTATATATGACACATGGATAGCGGTCATGCTCACCTATATTTTCCCATTTGCTTTCGTAAACTTTTTTCCTGCACAGTACTTTCTTCAAAAGAGCGACTTCATGATTTTTCCTCCGATGTTGACATTTATGACTCCCGTCGTAGGTGTGGTCCTGATGTTGATGGGATATGCGCTGTTCCAACTCGGTATACGCAATTATAAGAGCTCTGGCTCGTAAGGAGAGAATATCAATGCCTATTATTGAAGCAAAGAATCTATGTAAAGATTTTCAAGTACATGTACGTACGCGTGGGATGCTGAACTCGATAAAAGCAATATTCCACAGAGAATACACTATAAAACATGCAGTCGAGGATGTTTCGTTTTCCATCGAAGCTGGAGAACTTGTTGGATATGTAGGTCCAAATGGAGCTGGTAAATCAACGACGATAAAGATGCTTTCGGGAATATTGTACCCCTCGTCAGGAGAAGTTTTGGTACGTGGAATTGTGCCTCAAGAAAAGCGACGGGAAAATGCGATGCACATAGGTGTCGTGTTCGGACAACGCAGTCAGCTTTATTGGGATCTTCCACTTTCTGAAGCGCTCTACTTGTATCGCAAGATGTACCGAGTAGAACCGGGACGCTTTGCGGATAATGTTCGTCGGTTTGTGGAACTTCTAGACATGCAAGAGTTTATTGATCGCCCGATACGCCAATTATCGCTTGGACAAAAGATGCGTGCTGAGCTTGTGGTTGCTTTGCTGCACGATCCGGTCATTTTGTATCTCGACGAGCCTACGATTGGACTAGACATCGTCGCAAAACAACGTATACGAAGTTTTATTAAAGAGATAAATGCAGAGCGAAAAACTACTGTAGTCCTTACAACGCATGATATGGACGACATTGAGCAGGTTTGTACGCGGCTTATTTTAATTAACCACGGCAAGCTCCTATATGACGGAAGCTTGCCTTTGTTTCACGAACGCTTTGCAGGCGATGCAGTCATCAACTTGACATTTAATGGTGAATGGAGAGGCTTCGAGTTACAAGGCGTAACCGATATTAAACAGACTGGGTACGGAAAAACAAGCATTCATTTTGACAAGAAGAACATTTTAGCAGCAGACATTATGCGTGTTGTAATGCAAACACACAACATTACTGATTTTCAGGTCAATGAACCTGGGCTTGAAGATATCCTTAGTAATATTTATCAGGGAAAGACTATAAAATAGCTCTTTTATTGTCGGAGCAGAATAATTCGGTTATATGACGGAAGAGATGGCTTGGGAGCATTCCTGGAGTGAAAAATGTTGAACTTTGAAAAAAAGACGCTAAGCAATAAAATAGTTTGTGTGCTGACCCGGCAAGAAAGGCACAAGGCTAATTATTGGAGGCGTCACATATGAAGCGCACACAAAATGGAAAGATTTTATAAACCAAATTTGAAACATTGGTGATTAGAATTGAAATCGGGAAAGAGGCACACTACGACAGAGCTTTTGATTTCAGAGGAATGGAACTAGTGAGACTCCTGCGATGCGGTCTTTTATGTGCGTATTCCCGGATTGGACTTTCTCCGTCTGCTTGATGATCTCTCCTACTGTATCAAGGACGTCCGATAGCTTTTTGCTTAGTTTTCAGTTTTCATCACTGTCTTTTTCATTGAGTTTATCCAAAACTTTGCGTTTGGCGTTCTGACTTTTCTTGGCTATTTGGACCATTTCATCCACAATTGTTTTGACTTCCTTTTGAGATTTTCCGGTCCGGCGGTCAACCTTCGGTTGCCTCCTTATACACGGACTTTACTTTTTTAACCGTGTTGCCAATAGCATCCAGTACTTTGTTTCCATATACATATCAAAACTTTTGCCATGTATTTTCATGGGATTTCCTTTAATGCATATTAATAGATAGATGACAAAGTATATGTCAAAAATGCAACCCGTAATATGCAAAATTTATTTAAAAGCTTTGTTTAAAATAAAAAAGTTGAAATATCAAGAAATCTATTGCAATTTGAGATCTTTTTTGTTATTCTGAGAATAAGTTATTTCC
>CALMWN010000527.1 GCA_937873555.1 uncultured Clostridia bacterium | reverse complement strand
AGTCAGGGTCGTCGCATATCTTCTTGAAAAGGTCAGCATAGTAATCTATTATAGGCTTTGGAGTTTTGGGCGGAACTGCTATACCTTTAACGGATCCCCAGGTATAGAAGTCTATTCCCTGCTCCTTCAAGGTAGGCACATCCTTCATGTTCGGGTCCCTTTCAGGAAGTGCTATTCCTATAGGCCTTACACGGTTGTCCTTTAACATCGGCACTACCTCCGCAGGATGGTTACCGCCTATCAGCGTCTGTCCTCCTATCAGGGTGGTCATTGCCTGCGAACCTCCGGCATGCGGTACAGGTGTAATATTTATACCTGATACCTTTCCGATACCTCTCATTACGATGTCAACAGCTCCGGCTGTTGTAGAAACGGCTGCTGTAATGGGCTTGTTTTCCTTCTTTGCATAGTCCACTACGTCCTTTATGGATTTGAACGGCGAATTTCCGGGAACCAGTACAAGCACCGAGTGTATTGAAAGACGGGCTACAGGGATAAGATCCCTGAAAGGATCATATTCTATTTTTTCCAGATGGGGCATTACAAAATCGTGGCCGGACCCATAACCTATCTCTATTGTATATCCGTCAGGCTTGGAGCGTGATACGAAAGTGGCTCCCTCAAGGCCGCCGCCTCCGGTTTTGTTTACAAGCAGTATCGGCTGAGGGCAGTATTTTGTCCAGACCTTTTCAACTGCACGTGCCAAAAGGTCCGATGAACCACCCGGAGCAAACGGAACCATCATTGTTATAGGCTTTTCCGGGAATTTACCTGTACCTGCAGAACCATCAGCAGATTTTGAAGCCGGTTTGGCACAAGCGCTCAATATCAACATAAGAGAAAGTGCCAATGCTGCAATTCTAAAAGCTGTTTTGGTTTTACGGTTATGAAACATTTTATTACCCCTTTCACTTATTAATTTATAATTTCTGCGCTTCCAATGTGCATCAAATAATTATTGTCATCTTATATTTCCTCTTTATTATAAAACAGGTTTATTTTATACACAGTGAAAGAACAGTAAATTATCGAAGCTGTTGATGAATAACCCTCTATCATCCTATTGTTTCATTATTGCCAATGACCGCTTTTTTGTTTTTCCTGTAATTCGTATATACCTGGCCGATCACGATTGCAAAAAACAGTATAATGAATACGGCTGATATCGGACGTGTAACAAAGATGGCCGCACTTCCTCCCGAAATCAGCAGTGCCTGTCTTAGGGAGTTTTCTATCAAAGGAGCAAGTATGAACGCCATAATCATCGGACCTGTCTCAAAGCTTAATTTCTTCAGTATGTATCCAAGTACACCAAAAGCTATGAAAGTGAATACGCTGAAGATATCATTATTGATACTGTATACGCCAACGGTGGTGAACATTACAACCACCGGCCCCAGTATGCCGAAGGGCACCTTCAAAAGCTGCACCCAGACCCCTACCAGAGGAAGGTTCAATACCAGCAGCATGATGTTTCCTATATACATGGATGCTATTACTCCCCAGAATACATCCGGGTGTTCCTTGATGAGGAACGGACCCGGCACAACCCCCTGTATCATCAAGGCTGCAAATATCATGGCAATGGATGCATTACAGGGAATACCCAGTGTAAGCAGCGGAATGAAGGAAGAGCTTGATGCTCCGTTGTTGGCAGATTCAGGCCCTGCCACTCCTTCAATCGCACCCTTTCCAAATAGTTCAGGAGTCTTGGAAGCCTTTTTCTCAACCGCATAGGAAGCCAGGGAAGCGACAACGGCTCCACCCCCCGGAATTATCC
>CALMWN010000526.1 GCA_937873555.1 uncultured Clostridia bacterium | reverse complement strand
AATGTACATTATACCATTCGTGACAGTCAAAGATAACTTTTGTGTTTTTAACTTTTCTTTTTATAATATAGGCAATAAAAAGAGAATCAGGTTCAGGAGCGAAAATAACATCTGGATTTTGCCTTTTTGCCACTTGATACATTGCTTTTAAAGACTTCAACCTTCCTATGATTCCTGTTTTTTGTTCGAATCCAACTAACTTAATCCCATTATTAGTTTCGTCTTCAATATTTGGATGAACATTAATTAATTCATAACCCTTTTTTAATAAAGCTGAACATATTTTATAATAGATTCTTCCGTCAAAAGGAGGGTGCTTTGCACATAAATATATCACCTTCATAAGGTTCGCTCCTTTACAAATTCTTGCACATCATTAAAGTATACCGCATTAGCTTTTATTTTATCATCATCCCATTCCCACCAGCGACTCTCTAATAAAGCATTAATAGTTTGATCATCAAATCGTCTTCTGATGAGTCTAGCTGGGTTTCCTGCGACAATAGCATACGGCTCAACGTCTTTTGTCACGACGCTTCCCATTCCAACAATCGCCCCATCACCTATTCTAACTCCTGATTTTATTATAGCCCTACTGCCAATCCAAACATCATTACCAATTATAGTTCTCTGCGTTATTATAAAATCGTGAGTAGCAAAATTCTTATTCAATATATTTTTACCGGAATGAAATACTGGAGATGTCGAAACCCATTTTAATGGATGAGCAGCCCCGCCAATTAAGCAATAATCTGCAACAGAACAAAATGCACCTATTTCAGTATTGATAATAGTTGAATAGTTTCCAATATATGAATAGCGTTTCATATACGAATTAACTATATGACTTCCTGAAGCAACTTGCGACGTTCTGTCCACTTGCGAATTACGAATCGCTGGTGGATTTAATAACTTAATTAATACTTTTGCTATTAGATATTTTATTTTTACCAATATACTTATCTCCCCCATACCGTCATGTTAACTATCTTTGTATAGCTTTGAATCAGTTTAACCACCTTAACTGACACATTGGTATCAGTATAATCCTCTGCCATTACAGTTTCCTCACTGTTCTTTTGCATTGATACTGATAGTTCTACGGCTTGTTTAACATCATTATCTTTAATCCCACCGATAATAACAGTACCTTTATCAAGGACCTCAGGTCGCTCTGTGGATGTCCTAATCAATACTCCTGGGAAACCTAACATAGCTGACTCTTCCGATAATGTACCACTATCCGACAATACACAATATGAATTCATCTGTAAGTGGTTGTACTCAATAAACCCAAACGGCTTCATGCTCTGTACTAATGGATGGAACTTAAAGCCACGATGTTCAATAAATTTCTTACTCCTTGGATGTATAGAATATACGACTGGTATTTGATACTTATCAGCTATTCCATTTACGGAGTTCATCAAAGATATGAAATTATCCTCAATGTCTATATTTTCCTCGCGGTGGGCGGAAAGAAGTATATACTTGCCTTTTTCCAGCTCTAACCTTTCTAACACATCACTTGCCTGAATTTTATCCAAATGAACACGCAATACTTCACGCATCGGTGAGCCTGTTACAAAAATTGTTTTACCATCAATCCCCTCTGATATGAGGTAACGACGTGAATGCTCTGTATAAGGAAGGTTGATGTCAGATATATGGTCAACAATTTTACGGTTAATCATCTCGGAAACATTCCAGTCCCAACAACGGTTACCTGCTTCCATATGAAAAATTGGTATTTTTAGGCGCTTTGCACTAATAGCCGATAAAGCAGAGTTTGTATCACCCAAGATTAGAAGTGCATCCGGTCTGACTTCTGAAAGCACCTTATAGCTCTTTGCAATAATATTTCCGATGGTTTCTCCTAAATCCCCTCCAACTGCCTCAAGATAATAATCAGGTTTCCTCAAACCCAAATTCTCAAAGAAAATCTGATTAAGAGTGTAATCCCAATTCTGGCCTGTGTGAACGAGGATATGGTCGAAATATTTATCACAACGCTTTATTACCTCAGAAAGCCTTATTATTTCAGGACGCGTTCCTAATATTGTCATTAGCCTTAGCTTCTGCATTTTCTACCTCCAAAAAGATGGTGTCTGGCTTGTCTTTATCAAATTGTTCATTTGCCCACATAACTGTTACCATATCTGTATCTCCGGTATTTATTATGCTGTGTGTATATCCTGTTGGTATATCAACTACTTCAAGCTTTTCACCGGAAACAAAATACTCAACAACTTCATCACTATCTATTTTCCGTAATTTTACAACACCCGAACCACTCACTACAAGGAACTTTTCACATTTTGTATGATGCCAGTGATTACCCTTCGCAATACCGGCTTTTGATATATTGATCGATACCTGCCCTCTGTCAGGAGTTTTGATAAACTCAGTAAACGAACCTCTGTTATCGATATTCATTTTTAGTGGGTAGCTGAACTGACTGGTAGGAAGGTAGCTAAGATATGTACTATATAACTTCTTTGCAAATTCATCAGACATATTTGGAATAGATCGCTCTTCACGGCTGTTCTTGAAAGAATATATCATATCAACTATCTCACCAAGTGTAATAGTATGAACTACCGGAACTTCACAAAAATCTCCAACAGAGTTTTCTTTACCGTTTAGTGCATTTATCAGTTCCTTTACAACATCATCTATATAAACTAAATTCATTACTACATTTGGATCATTAACAGTAATAGGTAAATCGTGAGCAATGTTGTTACAGAACGTAGCAACTACACTGTTATAGTTGGGTCTGCACCATTTACCAAATACATTTGGGAAGCGATAGATAAGTACCTTATTTCCTGTTTTCTTACTATATGAAATCAATAATTCTTCACCAGCTTTTTTACTCTTTCCATATGTATTGTCAAGAACTGCTTGAGTTGATGATGAAATCATAACAGGACAATTGTTATTGTTTCTTTTTAGAGTATCTAGTAGGATTGATGTAAATCCAAAGTTACCTTCCATAAATTCAGACTGCTCTTTTGGTCGGTTTACCCCTGCAAGATGAAAAACGAAATTTGCTTCTTTGCAGTATGGATCAAATAACGAAGGATCAGTATCTATGTCGAACTCAAATATATCTGTATATCCCTTATTTTTTAGTTCTGCAATAAGATTTTTCCCTATAAATCCTCTTGCTCCTGTAACCAGTATTCTCATTGTTTATTCCATCTCCTTCATTTTTACACTTCAATATCTCTCGATACAGCTGCCTCTTCTTTGGCGGATACATAGCTCAGTTCTTTTTTTACATAGTCAAGTTCAAGCAACTTTTCTTTAACCTGTTCAACATTGAGAATCTCGGTATTATTGGAGTTATACTCTTCTTCACTAGATAATTTTTCATCACCTTCAATAAAGTATTTATCATAGTTAAGGTCTCTTTGGTCAGGGGGTATTCTAAAGAAATCACCCATATCTTCTGCAACAGCATATTCTTCTTTTGTGAGGAGGGTTTCATATAATTTTTCTCCATGTCGGGTGCCTATTACTTTAATTTCGTTATCTGCATTAAATAGTTCTTTTATCGCTTGGGCTAATACACCTACAGTACATGAAGGAGCCTTATGGACCATAATGTCCCCACTCTTGGCATTTTGGAATGAAAATACTACAAGCTCTACTGCTTCTTCAAGGCTCATAAGAAACCTTGTCATATTAGGGTTTGTTACTGTTAAAGGCTGTTCCCTTTTTATCTGCTCTATAAACAGTGGTATAACAGATCCCCTTGATGCCATTACATTCCCATAGCGTGTACCACATATTAAAGTTATGTCTGGATCTACAGTCTTTGACTTTGCTACAAAGACTTTTTCCATCATTGCTTTGGATATACCCATTGCATTTATTGGATAAGCTGCTTTGTCTGTAGAAAGACATATGACTTTTTTGACTCTATTCTCGATGGCAGCTGTAAGAACATTATCTGTTCCTACCACATTAGTTTTCACTGCTTCCAACGGGAAGAATTCACAGGAAGGGACTTGTTTGAGTGCTGCTGCATGAAAAATATAGTCAACCTCATGAATGGCATTTTTAACACTTGCTAAATCCCTTACATCCCCTATGTAGAACTTAAGCTTATCGTTTTTATACAGCTTTCTCATGTCATCTTGCTTTTTTTCATCTCTAGAAAAAATTCGAATTTCTTTAACATCTGTGTCTAAAAATCTTTTCATTACAGCATTTCCAAAGCTACCTGTCCCACCTGTAATTAATAAGGTTTTGTTTTTAAACATTTAATTTGACCTCTTTCTGGTATTTAAAATGCATTTCTAATATTTCAACAGAACGCTTAACATCAAATTTACTTTTCAAATATTTACGACCATTGGCTCCTATAGCAGACAGTTCTTCTGACTTAGCCATTTCCCTTACCTTATCCGCAAAACCTTCTGCATCACCTGACCATACCCACTCCCCGCATTGTGCTTCTTCAAGCAAATCCCTAATATCAGTGTTTTTATCTGTAGCAGCCAAAACTGGTTTAGCATACTCCATATATGATAAAATTCGTGATGGGTAGTTGGGAATTGTAAACTTCGGATCAAGAACAATCAATCCTACATCGCATTCTTTCGTGATCTGCTCATACTCTTCTCGCGGAAGATTCTCTAACACGAGAGCATTAGTTATACCATACTCTTTAATCGTCTGTTCTAATTTATATCTATCAGTTCCTCTACCAACAAAAAGAAAGTATATCTCCATTTCATCTTTACACTTTTTGATTGCTTCACATAAAAAGTCAATACACTGCGGTCTTCCCATATTTCCACCAAAAAGGAATACACAC
>CALMWN010000525.1 GCA_937873555.1 uncultured Clostridia bacterium | reverse complement strand
GCTTATGAGAACTCCCTTGCCCAGACCCTGCATGCCCCTTCTGAGTATTATATCTCCAGCAGCTTTTATTACCGCACCTTCCACAACACCCCATACTTCAACATTCCCGCCCGCTTCTATCACAAACCCTGAAAGCACGTTTCCCCTCACAATGACATTACCTACAAAATAAATATTGCCGGTAGAGTTGTCAACATCTGCGGGAACTTCATAATTTGCAAATACATTTACCTTGCCGTCAATGTAATTAACCTGCCCATCTATTCCTGCAACAAGTATGTTTCCATCTTCAGAAGCCTCTACATTCCTCCCTCTTGGCAGGACTGCAGGTTTGCCGTCCAAAGCCGGTATATCGACACCATATACTGTTTTCCCCAAGGTTCCGGGCAGTGGAGGAACCAATGTACAAAGCTTTTGACCTTTTCTCACGCTTTCTATAAGGTTCAATTCGCGGAAGTCTACCCTGCCGTCTTCAAGAATAGTAGGTTTTCTTTCCTTGCTTATATCAAAGTGGAATTCTATTTTCCCGTTCTGCCCGTTTGTTGGGGCACTACCTTCCGCTATACATATCATTTCATTATAAACCGGGTATTTTATTATGTTCTCAATGGTAGTCTTGTTTATTCCCTGTACAATTCCATGTTTGCCTATAAAATTCAATATCTCTTCCAGATTAAGCATCCTTCCTCCATCTGGCGGAGAAATAGATATATAGGCTTTCATCTTATCAGGCGAAACCGTGAGAGTAAGTGTTGCATCCAGCTTTTCTTCTTCCTGGGGCTCTGCGATTTTTATTTCCGACTTATCGGCTTTTAATACGGCAACGTCGATTATATCCTTATTAAAGCCTCTGACACGCTTTTTACCGAGCTTGTCTATCACGTCCCTTGCTTCCACCCTGTTGCCCTTTCCGACAGGAGGGTACACAGCCAGGAACACTCCGTCCTCCTGATATTTTATCTCGAAAAAGCCGTCGTTTATATTATTACCGGATGTATACTTCAGACTCGAACCCATTATGACCCCCCAATTTCACTGATACATGGTACTAATATCAGTACTACAAATTAATGCGAGTTATTAACGTTTTTTGCTTATTCCTTTAATAACGTATTATGTCTTCCAAGTTTACCGCGAAGCCGTAATATTGCCTTTGTATGTAATTGCGAAATTCTGGATTCTGATACCTTCATTATCGCACTTATTTCTTTTAGTGTCAATTCTTCAAAATAATACAAGGAAACTACCGTTTTTTCTTTTTCCGGCAATCTGTTTATAGCGTCTCCCAACAGGCTTTTAATCTCATTCATTTCTATATAGTTTTCAGGCCTGTCTTCCTTATTGAGGCTTGGGAGCTCCACTCCTATTTCATAATTCTGTTCGAGGAATTCCTCCAGAGAGACCATTGAAGAAAGGTTTACTTCATTTATGAGCTTGTAGAACTCGTCCATTGATATTCCCAGTCTGTCTGCAACTTCCTTGTCCGAAGCAGAATGGCCCAATTGATTTTCGATTTCCCAGTAAACTTTCTCCAATTCCTTGTTTTTCTGCCTCAATGACCTGGGTACCCAATCCATATCTCTGATACTGTCTATAATAGAGCCTCTTATCCTCAAAGAAGCATAAGTCTCGAATTTTACACCCTTGTTGACATCGAATTTATCTATGGCATCGATCAGGCCAAAAACACCAAAACCGACCATATCATCATACTCAACGTTTGAGCCGAAGTAAATACTGAGCCTTCCCGCTACAAACTTGATAAGATGGGAATAATCCAATATTAGCTTTTCTCTAATCGCAGGATCTTTAGTATCGCTGTACTGCTTCCATAAATCCAGCTTTTTATTATTAGCTGACGACATCTAAATCCTCCATTAAAAATTTTCTTTAGTAAAGTTACTCACGAGGCCTGGTATTTATGATTTCACTTACAGTCAATGGAGAAAAGTCTTCTCCCAGGCCTTCAGTGCTTAAATCTATTGTCGGCTTGTTATCCGCTGTCTTTTTTATAGTTTCTTCATTCGCTGTAATCTCTTCCTTTAAACGTTCCATTTCCTTCAGTGCTTCCAGAGCTTCGATTTCCTTTTGACGCTCCATTTCTTCCTTCTTCATTTCAGCATGCTTCTTTACATCTTCAACAGTATTTCTTATATATACTCCCAGGAAGAAAAATACAACCATTCCCAATGCCATCTTTACATATGTTTCCTGTGCCGGAATATCATATTTATAACTTAGCCCGCCAATCACCACTGCACTTGATGCACTGATGATGAAGGGTAGCCTGTGGATGTAGTCCATATTCGCATCCTCACTCTTATATCTGTTTTACTCCATAACCTATGGTTTTAACCAGCAGTCTGCCATTATCGGAAAATAATTCAATGGTCCGTCCGTAGTTTCCCCCGGTATCTTCCGCAACCACCGGTATCTTCAATTCCGACAGTTTTTCCTTGGCTGAAACTACATTTCTGAATCCTATCCTCATTATATCAGTGGATTGATTAAATGAAAACATTTGCGATCCACCGGCAAGTTTTGCAACTATCTTCTCTCTTTTTGCCCCTAATTTTAGCATATCCTCTACAAGCTTGACAATAGCAGTGTCTGCAAACTTTGCGATGTTATTATTGTTGCGCGCCTGTAAACTTGATGGCAGCATAATGTGAGCAAGACCTATTATTTTAGTTGTGCTGTCATATAATGCAATTCCGACGCACGAACCCAATCCAAGGGTTGTAAGTACACCCGGATGACATGATGACTGTAAGTCAGCCATTCCAACTTTTATGCAGTTCTCCATTAGCTTATAACTCCCAACGCTTTTAATAAAATCTCATATGATTCAACATCAGGAATCAGAAAGAAATCTCCTACAACGCACGTATTCCCTTCTGAGAATTCTGTCTCTATATATAATACCGTGTCTCCTACCTTGCCGAATTCAATTGCAGGTACGCTCAAAATGGCTCCAGCCATATCAATTGCAAGATCCGGTATTGACGGCATGATGTTCAGGTTGGTAAGAGCAGACAATGCTGACAGGTATGAACCCGAAAGGATATTTCCGATCTCTTTCAAGGCTGAAAGGTCAAGCTCGTCAAACTCCGCATCAAATTCCGCAGGTCTTCCCATCAGAAGGTTAACCAGAACACGTGCTGCCTTGTATTTAAGTATGAACATTATACTGCCTGTCAAATCACCGGTAACGTTCAATAAAATTCCTACCACCGGAGCTTCGGCCTCGCCAAGTATTTCGTCAACATTTTTGAACTCCAGTATTTTTACTTTCGGTACATCCATATCGACTTTGGTATTAAGCATTTTGGCCAGAGCCGTAGCTGCATTTCCGGCACCAATATTGCCAATTTCCCTAAGTACATCAAGCTGCAAATTATTTAAATCATCAATGTTATACGACATGGTTTACTCTCCTAAATACCTTTATACTTTATGGTTATATCATAATCAGATTAATTGCTGCTTTTAACAAGCTTGTCCAGATTCAAAAGAGTAACAATCCTTTCATCCACCTTGCCTACACCAAGCAGGTAATCCATTGTCATGTCACTGCTGAAGCTGTTGATACTTTCGATCGCTTCTTCGGTGATCTGCAAAACTTCGGCAACAGCGTCCACAATCATACCTACAATAATATCATTAACTTTGACAATTATTATCCTGGTATCCTCTGTTTCTTCAATCTCAGGAAGATTGAACTTTGTCCTTAAATCCATAATCGGTATTATTTCACCTCTTAGGTTTATTACACCCTTTACATAACCGGGCGTTTTTGGAACACGCGCTATTCTTCCCATCTTTTCTATTGTTGTGACCTTGTGTATATCCACGCCGTATTCTTCCTTGTCGAGCTTGAAAACTACAAACTGTTTTAAGTCGGAATTCAACAATTCATCCATTAGACCTGCCCCTTTCCATATATGAATACAAATTTATGCCAGAGAATTTATATCAAGTATCAGAGCAACATTTCCATCTCCAAGAATAGTCGCTCCGGTCACGGTCCTGTTACCAATAAAGAGTTTACCAAGCGGCTTCTGTACAATTTCCTGCTGTCCTATAATGCTGTCCACTACAAAACCCGACAGTTTTTCACCCTTCCTGACTATAACTACGGTCAGTTGTTTTGCTTCCCTCTCATCCTTTGGTACATCCAGCACTTTATCCAACCTTATTACAGGAACAACCATGTTTCTTAATAATATTACCTCCTGTTTCTGTACCAGCTTGATGTCTGAAGGGAGAATGTTCTTTATTTCCTGTATTGACCCTAAAGGTATGGCATACTTCTCGTTTCCTATCAGCACCAGCAAAGCCTGAATTATTGCCAGTGTCAGAGGAAGTCTGATAATAAACTTGCTTCCCTTGCCCAACTCTGTCTCAACCTCAACTGCTCCGCCCAGCGTTTCTATTTTTGTCTTGACAACATCCAGCCCGACACCCCTGCCTGATAAGGCTGAAATCTGATCAGCCGTGCTGAAGCTCGGCCTGAAGAGATAGTCTATTATATCCTTCTGCGACAGGTTGTTTGCAACATCCTTGTTCAGAAGACCCTTTTCTATGGCTTTTTTCTTGACAACCTCGGTATTTATGCCTCCGCCGTCGTCTTCCACCTCGATCATTACATTATTGCCGTCCTGATAAGCCCTCAGGTATATATTACCTTCAGCAGGTTTCCCCAGTGCCTTTCTTTTTTCCATGGATTCTATTCCGTGATCTGCAGAATTCCTGAGCATATGTATCAATGGGTCGCCTATTTCGTCAATAACCGTCCTGTCCAGTTCTGTTTCCTCACCGGTCATTTTAAGTACGATATCTTTTCGGAGGTCCTTAGAAATATCCCTTATCATCCTGGGAAACCTGTTGAATACTGTTTCTACCGGAACCATCCTGACTTTCATGACGGCATCATGCAGGTTGGTAGTTATTCTTTCAAGGTATTCGACAGCTTCATTGAAGGTTTGTGTCCTTTCCAGGCTCTCTATTCCTTCAAGCCTTGTTTTTGTAATAATCAACTCACTGACCCAGTTCATCAGCACATCAAGCCTGTCGATATCCACCCTTACGGTCTTTCCTGTCTTGGCCTTCGCACTGGCAGATGTTTTAGGCCCTTCGGTTTCCTCTTTTTCCGGGGTCTTTTCTTCCTTTTCCGACATCTGGGCTATCACAGCCGGGATATCTTCAATCTTTGTTTCAATTGCGGAAGATTCCACAGGCTTCTCAAATAATTCTTTAATCAATACATTTTCAACTTCGGCAATTGAATTCAATTCCCTGTGGAACAGCTCAGCCTTCTCCTTTGTTACAATTACAACTGTGAACTCAAAATCGAATTTCTCATCTTCAATATCTTCAACCTTCGGTTCGGATTTAATTACCTCAGAATAGCGTTCCAGACTTTGAAAAATAATGAATGCCCTTGCAGATTTCAAAACACAGCCCTTATTGAGTTGTACAGTTATCTGAAATGCATTCATGCCAACTTCTCTTGCCTTGTTTATAACATTCTGCTCATATTCATTTATCTGAATGTCTGCAGTAACAATCTCTGTAGCTGCAGTTCCGGCATTTTGTTCCTTGTCTGTGCCGTTGTGTGTGCTTTCAGCCTTGATTTCTATTGACTCCGGCCCATCCTTAATTGCACTGTTCAATGCCGATATTATTTCAGAATACTCATTGCTGCCTTCGTTTGAGTTGTTTGTTATGTTATCAACATAGTTCTCCAGTGCATCAAGACATTTAAACAGCAAGTCAACCAGCTTGGTATTTATTTTCAGTTCGTTATTCCTCAATGCATGAAGTACATTCTCCATATCATGGGTCAATTTAGCCATCCTGTTGAACCCCATTGTACCGGACATGCCCTTTAAAGTATGAGCAACTCTGAAAATCTCGTTAAGCATTGAGCTGTCCTCAGGGTTATTCTCCAGTTGGAGCAGAGATTGGTTAAGGCTCTGCAGGTGTTCCTTCGATTCCTCAATAAAAATTTCAAGGTATTGACTCATATCCATTATCTATACACCCCCACAAATTTCTTTATCTCATTTGCTATTTGATCAAGTGGTGCTACATTGTCAACCATTCCGGTCTGTACGGCAACTTTCGGCATACCATATACCACACATGTTTTTTCATCTTGTGCTATGATAAAACTTTTATTATTTGTTTTAAGCTTCTTTATTCCTTCACTGCCATCCCCACCCATCCCTGTCATTATGACTGCAATTATATTGTTGAGACCTGTTTCCGAAAGTGAATCCATCATTGAATTTACTGCCGGCCTGTGTCCTCCAAGCGGAGGATCCTGGGTAAGCTTGATCCTGAGATTCACACCATCAAATTTCTCAACCAGCATGTGGTAATCACCGGGCGCTATATATGCATAACCCGCCCTAACCACTTCCTTGTCTTCAGCTTCCTTAACATTAAGCTCACTCATGCTGTTAAGCCTTTCCGCCAGAGACCTCGTAAACCCGGGAGGCATGTGCTGGACAATCAGTACGGCAGCCGGTATATCTCCCGGAATAAGGGGTATTACCGATTGAAGAGCCCTTGGACCTCCGGTTGAAGTACCTATTGCCACAATATTCTTTATTTCCGCGCTTCTTACAATCTCTTCCCTTGGCTTTACAATTCTGCTTTTTGTGCTTTCCTTTTTTCCCTTGACAATGGTCCTGGCTATCTTTACTTTATCGACAAGCTCACGCTTTATGTCGTCTGCAGTCATTTCAAATATATTGGTAGGCTTGGGAATAAAGTCCACTGCTCCATTTTCAAGAGCTTTTATTGTCGCCTCTGCACCATCCTTCGTAAGGCTGCTGAGCATCAACACAGGTATATACTGGGTCTTCAGTATTTCCTTCAGGCATTTCAGTCCATCCATAACCGGCATTTCTACATCCAGGGTTATTACGTCCGGTTTCAGGCTTTTAGCCTTTTCAATGGCCTCAATTCCATTTTTGGCCGTATCAATCACCGTTATGTCGGGATCACTTTTCAATATATCCGATATAACCTTCCTCATAAAGGCAGAATCATCTACAACCAATACATTGATGTTACCTTTCGGCATGTCTTTCATAAATTCAAATCAATCCTTTTTTACGTAATCTTCTTTGTTCTGCAAATATGAACCGTATTATTTGTTCCCTGTCCTTGTTTTCAATCTCATGAAACGTGATACTGTTATCAAATTTGTTCAACCAATCCAGGTCGATTTTAGTGCTGCGTATTATTTTTCCTTTGAATTTAACGGTTTTTTCGTTACCAAGGCTTAATATGCATTCTACTATGCTGTTCTTTTCGAGCCTTTCATCGGTCACCATACGTATGCCTCCGCCGCTCAGATCCTTGGTATAAGTGTTAATATATCTGATTTTGTCGCTCTCTTCATCATTTGCAGGTTCTAATACTCTATATGCCACATTTACAAGGCATTCAAACCTGAAAAATTGCCTCCTTTGAATTCTGGTTATTTCACTCCTTGCTTCAATCCTTAAAAGCGCTATATTATCCTTCAATCCCCTGTGTATCAATTTAGCCTTGAAAGTGAAATAGCTGCTGTTATTTTCGAAATAAACGTCAATATAGGCTCCTACACGTACCGGGAAAATAACGCCTTCACTGACTGGTGCAGCTATTACTGCCGTTCCCTGTTCCTCAACCCATTCCAGTTCGCTGACCAGATTTTTTTTTATTATTTCACCCATAATGTTATAAATGCTTAATTCAAGCTTTGTACCTGATTGTATCTCATTTATATTCATTCTTCGCCCCATTCCTGTGTATGATGAATAAATTCCTCCGGCTGCAAATCATTCCCATGGATTCCAGTTTCACATACCCAAGACCGTGTTCATATCATATTCACCTGCAAAACGACAAAATTAGATTTTCTTTTTCTATTATATAACAAATTAACTGTTTAAAAAACCCACCAATCTGTTAACAAAACCTTTTATTCCGGTATTTTCCATATTACTGTTGTTTTTGCCCTCTTCAACAATCTTCTTTGAAATCTCCCTTATCAGCTTTGTCGCATGACTTTTCGGAAAGCTCAGAGAAAACGGTTGCTGCAGCTTGACGGCTTTTATTACTGCTTCGTCCTGAAGTACATAACCCAGGGAATAAAGCTTCAGGTTCAGGAACTTTTCCGCAACTATCGAAAGCTTGTTCAATATGTCATTAGCTTCATTTACGTTTTCAGCTCTGTTTACGACTACCTTTATGATCTTGTCCTTGTTTCTGTTCGATACCATTTTTATAAGCGCGTAGGCATCGGTTATGGAAGTAGGTTCGGGGGTAGTCACAAGAAGAACCTCGTCAGCTGCCATTACAAAGCTCATGACGTTGTCCGAAAGTCCTGCCCCCGTGTCAATCAATATTACATCAGCCAGTTTGTCAAGCATTGATATATTATCAACGAACTTCTCCAGCTGGCTTTTTTCCAGCTTGACCAGTTCTTCAACTCCTGAGCCTCCCGATATGAACTTGATATTTTTCGGTCCGTCAGACAGCACTTCCAGTATGTTCTTTTTATTGTTTATTACATCAACGAGTGTATTATGCGGTATGATCCCGAACAATACATCGATATTTGCAAGCCCGAAATCCGCATCCAGTATTATTACTCTTAAACCCATTTCACTTAACGCAATAGCAAGGTTTATAGCAATATTTGTTTTTCCCACGCCACCCTTACCACTGGTAACAGTAATCACCTTTGCGGTTTTTTTTCTTATGCTGTTGATAAGGTTGGCCTGATTTACCGACTGCCTGATTTTAATACTCTCAATAATTTGTCTTAATTTGTCAGCCTGATCTCTCATTTAACCGATGCTCCCCAACAAATTTTTCGTTACTTTGTCAATATTTGCTATCTCTATATCGTCAGGCACGCTCTGACCATATGTCATATACGAGAGACTTTTATTTGTCAGTAGTTTCGCGTTTAAAATGATCCCGTTTATCGGAGTTTCATCAAGCTTTGTGAATATCAGCTTGTAGTTTTCCAGAAAGCCGTAATTGTTGAGTAATTCCCTGCAGGTCCGCATACTGGTCGTGGCGCTCAGGACAAGATAGACTTCATCAGCTTCCGAAGCCAGCACCAGTGACTTCAGCTCCTCAAACTGCGTCTTGTTCTTATAGCTTCTGCCCGCAGTATCAATCAGGACCACATCCTTGTCCGAGTAAGCATTTACAGCTTCCTTGATTTCAGCAGGGGAATAGATGACCGATACAGGCATTCCCAGTATTTCCGCATAGGTTTTCAGCTGTTCCACTGCAGCAATCCTGTATGTATCTGCAGTTATAAGTCCCACACTTTTCTTTTGGTTCAAGGCATAGTTTGCAGCTATCTTAGCCAGGGTAGTAGTCTTGCCCACACCTGTCGGGCCAAGGAATATTACCACCGTAGGCCTTCCTTCTTCTTTTATCTGTATGGTGGAGGGTTTGCCAAGCATCCCTGATATTACGTTGTACAACACCGACGCAGCATCGTTCACACCGGCATTTTCGCCTATTTTTTCCGAAACGGTGTCAATTATCCTTTTCACGATTTCTGCTTCTACTTCGTTCTTGAGCAGATTGCTTGAAAACACCTGCAGACCCTTTGAAAACGGTTTTGCAGGTTGTTCCACGGCGGCAGCGGTTTTCTGCCCGTTTGACTGAAACTGGGCATAAATCTTCTGAAGCAGGGACTCCATGTTGCTGACCTTGTTCTCAAGCTCGGCAATCTTCTGCTCCTTATCGTCCAGCTGTATCTTGATCTGATTTTCCTTATTTAAATCCGGACTTTTTTCCTCCCTTTTTACGGCCTCCCTTTCCTTTCTGCTTCCGTATTCCTCATCCACTGCAGCAAGGACTTCAGTCATAGGTTTTGAAAACAGCTTTAAAAAGCCTTTTTGCCTGACTTTTCTCGTATTGAGAATTACCGCGTCATTACCCAAATCCATTTTTACCTTCAATAACGCTTCCTGTGTATCCTTTCCAAGATACCTACGTATTTTCATCTTTAGATACTCACCATCCCGACTGATTGGACCTCAATATTAGGGTCAAGCTCATTATATGATAAAACAATCAAACCTGGTATCGCCTGTTCCGTAAGCCTTTTAAAATATAACCTTACTATCGGTGAAGCCAGTACAATGGGCTGCTGCCCCAACTGACCCAGACGCTGCACCTGTTTTGAGAGACTTCCCAGAATTGAATTGGTAACGCTGGGTTCAAGTGTTATAAATGTACCATGTTCGGTTCTTTTCACCGAATCCATGATTACCTGTTCCAGTTTGGGGTCAAGTGTAATAACATTTGACTTGCTGTCATTTATAAATTTCCTGGAGATTGCTCTGCCTAGAGCCTGCCTTACATACTCTGTCAGCATGTCTGCGTCATGTGTTGTCTGGGCGTAATCCGCAAGGGTCTCCAATATGGTTACCATATCCCGTATTGACACGCCTTCCTTTATCAGGTTTGCTATTACCTTCTGTATTTCACCGATTGTCATCAGCTTGGGAACAAGCTCGTCCACTATTGCCGGATAGTTCTGCTTGACATTGTCGATCAGGGTTTGAATCTCCTGTCTTCCTGTCAGTTCGTGAGCATAACGTTTTATTACCTCGGTAAGGTGGGTTGCTATTATGGACGGCGGATCGACCACGGTATAACCCAGCATTTCTGCTCTGTCCCTCTGGCTTTCGGTTATCCATATGGCAGGTAAACCGAATGCAGGCTCTGTGGTCTTTATGCCTTCCAGTTCCTCTTCAACCATTCCCGGATTCATGGCAAGGAATTGATCGAAAACCAGCTCATTTTTATCGACTTCTACACCCTTTATTTTTATGACATACTCATTCGGGCTAAGCTGAATGTTATCCCTTAGCCTTATGATTGGAACAATTATTCCCATCTCAAGAGCCAGTTGCCTTCTTATCATTACTACCCTGTCAAGAAGGTCACCACCCTGGTTGACATCAGCCAGAGGAATTATCCCGTAACCGAACTCCAGCTCAATAGGATCCACCTGCAGCAAAGTAACAACATTCTCCGGTTTTCTTATTTCCTCCACTTCACTTTCCTGTACCTGAACTTCTTCCTGCTTCTGAACCTCCTCCTGCAGCTTCATCAGCTTATAACCCACAAAAGCAAGAGCTATTGCAAGAAGAATGAAAGGTACCGGTGAAAGGAACGGAGCAAGTGCAACCGACAGCCCTGAAGCTATAAACAGTACTTTTGGGTTGTAAAACAGCTGCTTGAACAGGTCCTGGCTCAGATTCGAATCAGAGCCCGCTCTGGTAACAATAAAGCTGGTTGCCGCCGAAATCATAAGGGCTGGCATCTGGCTCACCAGACCGTCACCGATTGTAAGGATGGTATAGGTCTGGACTGCCTGGGTGAAGTCTTCCTGCCTCATTACAACACCGATTATTAATCCTCCTATAATATTTAAAAAAGTAATGATTATCCCGGCTATTGCATCATTTTTTACGAACTTGCTGGCACCATCCATGGCCCCGTAAAAGTCGGATTCTCTTTGAATATTGCGTCTTCTTTCCTTCGCTTCCGCTTCATTGATAAGTCCTGCGTTCAGGTCGGCGTCTATGGCCATCTGCTTGCCCGGCATTGCGTCAAGGGTGAATCTTGCAGCCACTTCTGCAACTCTTTCGGAACCCCTTGTTATGACAAGGAAGTTTACAATCATTATGATGAAAAACATTATAAATCCTACAACAAGGTTGTCCCGGCCTACAAACCTTCCAAAGCCTTCTATTACATGCCCGGCCTCCCCGGATGACAATATCAGCTTTGCAGCTGTAATATTGAGGGAAAGCCTGTAAATGGTTGTTATAACCAATAGCGACGGAAATATCGAAAGCTCCAGCGCATTCTTCATATAAACCGAATTCAGCATGATTACTGCTGCCAGGATTATATTTATCGCCAGTAGAAAATCAAGCACAAATGTAGGTATCGGCAGTATGATGGTAAGTATGATAGCTATGAATATTATAGGTACTGAATAGTTTCCAAGCCTCACTTGCACTTTCCTCCCTCTTTAGTATGATAGAACAAAAATCTTTGATAATTAAAATTATATCTAAAATCTAGCCCCCACCCTGCCCCT
>CALMWN010000524.1 GCA_937873555.1 uncultured Clostridia bacterium | reverse complement strand
ATGCTGCTGATACAGCCGGCAAGCCTGCAGAAATTTGCGGGTAAACCCTTAAGTCCCGACGAAAGGGACATAAAGCGTGCCGAGCTTATAAGAAGCAAGCTTTTATAGATATTCTGCTGTGACAGAAATTATGAATTTAAAAATACAGGTTGAATTAAATGGCTTGATTCAACATATAGAAAGTGAGTTGATCAGAATGTACGGACGTTTTACTGAAAAAGCGGAAAAGGCAATAACTTTTTCCCAGGAAAGCGCAATGACACTGGGCCATAATTACGTAGGAACAGAGCATTTGCTGCTTGGACTCGTTAAGGAGGGTACGGGTGTCGCAGCCCGTGTCCTGCAAAGCCAGGGAGTGAATGAAGACAAGGTGTTGAAACAGATAGAAGAATTGATAGGCAGGGGAGAGGATACCGGGGAGCAGCCCCTGGGTTTCACTCCGAGGACAAAAAGGGTTTTGGAACTGAGCTTTAGAGAAGCGAGGAAAATGGGACAGAACTATATAGGTACCGAGCACCTGCTTTTGGGAATCATGAAAGAAGGGGAAAGTGTAGCGGTACGAATCCTTATAGATCTCGGAGTGGATCCGCAGAAACTTTTCGCAGAGCTTGGAAGAATGCTTAATGAAGAAGCTCCTGGAGCAACAGGAGTACCCAAGAACAGTTCGGGCTATTCGAATACCCCGACTTTGAACCAGTTCGGCAGGGATCTGACCGAAATGGCGAGGGAAGGCAAGTTTGACCCGGTAATAGGGCGTGACAAGGAAATCGAAAGGGTTATACAAATACTCAGCAGAAGGACAAAAAACAATCCTTGTCTCATAGGGGAACCCGGCGTTGGAAAGACTGCGATTGCAGAGGGGTTGGCACAGAAAATCACTGAAGGCAACATACCGGAAACCCTGAAGGATAAACGTGTTATTACTTTGGACCTGTCTTCGATGGTTGCCGGCGCAAAGTACAGAGGTGAATTTGAGGAAAGGCTTAAAAAGGCTCTGGATGAAATCAGAAAGGCCGGGAATGTAATACTGTTCATAGACGAGATGCATACCATCATCGGTGCAGGAGCTGCGGAAGGAGCGATAGACGCATCCAACATCCTGAAGCCTTCACTCGCCAGAGGTGAAATACAGGTAATTGGAGCCACCACTCTGGATGAATACAGAAAGCATGTTGAAAAGGATGCCGCTCTTGAAAGGAGATTCCAGCCCATAACCGTGGGAGAACCTACAAAAGAAGAGGCAATTGAAATTTTAAAAGGGGTAAGGGACAAATATGAAGCCCATCACAGGGTTACAATAACAGATGACGCACTGGAAGCTGCAGTGACCTTATCAGACAGGTATATCACCGACAGGTTTCTCCCTGACAAGGCCATTGACCTGATTGATGAAGCTGCTTCCAGAGTAAGATTGAAAGCATTTACCGCTCCGCCTAATCTGAAAGCCTTGGAAGAGCAGGTTGAGAATCTGAGGAAAGATAAAGAAGATGCCATAAGGTGCCAGGAATTTGAAAAGGCAGCCAGGATCAGGGATGAAGAGCAGAATGTGAAGAATGAACTGGAAAAAGCTAAGAATGACTGGAATCAGAAGAATCAGACCAAGACAGATACCGTAACTGAAGACGAAATTGCAGATATTGTTTCAAGCTGGACAGGGATACCTGTAAAGAGATTGGCCGAAGAGGAATCAGAGAGGCTTATGAAGATGGAAGATGTACTTCATTTGAGGGTTATCGGCCAGGATGAAGCAGTCAAGGCAATTTCAAAAGCTATAAGAAGAGGACGGGTTGGTTTGAAGGATCCAAAACGTCCGGTAGGCTCTTTTATTTTCCTCGGGCCCACGGGAGTAGGCAAGACTGAATTGAGCAAGGCTTTGGCAGAGGCTCTCTTTGGAGATGAAAATGCAACAATTCGCATAGACATGTCGGAATACATGGAGAAACACAGTGTATCCAGGCTGGTTGGTTCTCCTCCCGGTTATGTCGGATATGAGGAAGGCGGCCAACTCACGGAGAAAGTAAGGAGAAAGCCCTATTCGGTACTATTGTTCGATGAGATAGAGAAGGCACACCCCGATGTATTCAATATACTGCTGCAGATACTTGAAGACGGCAGGCTGACAGACTCACAGGGCAGAACGGTTGACTTCCGTAATACTGTTATAATAATGACTTCAAACGTAGGAGCAAGACTTATTACAGAACCTAAACGCCTTGGTTTCAGCACTGCAGCAGACCTGAAGACGAGTAATTACGAGGATATGAAGAATAATGTCATGGGTGAGCTGAAAAAGAGCTTCAGGCCGGAATTCCTAAACAGGATAGATGAAATCATCGTATTCCATCCGCTGGACGAGGAGCATATAAAGAAAATTGTAGGCTTGATGACTGATATTCTTGCAAAGAGGCTCAAGCAGAGCGACATCAAACTCGAGGTGAGCGATGCGGCTAAGACCTTCCTGGCCAAAAAAGGTTTTGATCCGGTATATGGTGCGAGACCTTTGAGAAGGTCCATTCAGAGTATGATAGAAGACAGGCTGGCAGAAGAGATGCTTGAAGGAAAGGTGAAAACAGGAGATAGCGTGCTGGTTGACCTTGAAGAAGAGAAACTTGTGTTTGTAAAGAGAAAATAATTAATTTAACAGGTATTCGCATAAAACCTAATGAATAGCATAATAAAACTTTTATTATGCTATTCAAATTTATAAAGATGCATGAAAAAGGTAAAAAGGAAAGGATAGTGGCATTTTTACAGCAGACTACTTAAATCCCAAAACGTTCTTCAAACTTTTTACATAATTCCGGCTTAAGGGGATTTTTGACTTTTCCAAATCATCTATGACAAGCTCATAGGTACCGTTAAACCAAGGGTATAATTCTTTAAGATAATTGAGGTTCACAATATAACTTTTATGAGACCTGAAAAAGCCTGTCTTTTTTTCCAGTTCGCAGAGTGTAAAGCTGGTAAGCAGTGTTTTTTCTCTGGTTTTGACGAAAGTTTTCTCAGAAGTGACATAACAAAAGCAAATATCTTCAATGTTTATCAGTACTGTTTTTCCGTTTATGTCACAAGGTATTTTTTTTACCGGCTTCGAAGTCTGTTCCAAATGACTCAAAATTCCCTTCATGCCTGCAAAGGAGTCGAGGTTCTTGGAATTTGTATTCTTCCATTTTTCATAAAGCCGGTTCATGGTTGAGTAGATTCTTTTTTCCTCAAAGGGCTTCAGAATGTAATCGACGGCTTCAACTTCAAAGGCTTCCAACGCGTACTGTTCGTAAGCTGTTACAAAAATAATGGATGTGTTGAAACCGGAGTTTCTTATTTTTTTAGCCAGTTCAATACCGTTTTGTTCGGGAATGTTAATATCTAAGAATATAAGGTCCGGTAGGGACTGAATCACAAGAGAATATCCGGCAACTGCGTCGTGGGCGATCTCCGCAACTTCGAAAAATGGGTGCACGGAGACGATATGTTTTAAGTCTTCTGCAGCCGGGATTTCATCTTCAATTATCAAACACTTCATTTTATTCATTGTAGAATTCCTCCTTGGGTATCATAAAACTTACTTTTGTTCCAATTCTTTCAGTACTCTCTATATTCAAGGAGTATTTATCCCCATAGTGATACCGCAGTCTGTCATTTATATTTTTCAAGCCTATTCCCGGCTGGTCGGCTTTGACCTCGCAATATTTTTCCTTGGAAAAGCCGATACCTGTATCTTCGATAATGAATTCAACATCACTTTGATGATTGACCGCTTTAATACTGACACTGCCTTCGGAAGTCAAAGGGGAAATTCCATGAAAAATGGAGTTTTCAACAATAGGTTGTATTGTAAAAATAGGGATTTTTAAATCGGGGATATCTTTGGGGATATTGTTGTATACTGTCAATTTATTTCCTAATCTTGCTTTTTCAATTGAAACATAGGAGTTGACAAGCTCAAGCTCTTCACTTAAAGGGACGAAACTTACATCTGTTCGTAAAGTTTTTCTAAAATAATTTGCCAGGTTAATGATTAATTCCCTTGCCTTTTCGGGGTTGGTTCTACAATAGGATGAAATCGTATTCAAGGTGTTGAAAAGAAAATGCGGGCGTATTTGAGCTCTCAAAGCCTTTAACTCTGCTCTGCTTACTTCTCGTTCAAGTTTATGGATCATATTAAGCTCAATTTGGGTTGAAAGCAGGTCGCATATTTCATTTGTGAATTCAATAAAGTGTTCGTCGATGTCTTTCAAATACCTTAATTTGAAGCCCAAGATGCCCTTGAAATCATTTGTACAAGTTAAGATAGGAGTACAATAGAAAAATGCCTCTTTACCTTCGGAGTCAAAAATAATGGTTCTGGATTCAGGGTGATCGTAAAGGGATTCTAAATACTGCTCCAGCTTGGTTGTTTCTGCGAATTCTCCGCAGTATCCCAGAATCCCGCTTTTATCTGCGAGAAAGACTGCTTTGCTGTTTCCTATTTCGTAAATAATTTCGGCTACATTCCGCACCGTATCCTTGTTTAACCCTTTCCTCATGTAATTTATAGTCCTTTTTGCTGTACTCAGAACCTTTTGGGACTGCACCGCCCTTATTCTTTTGTATTCCTGTCTGGATTTGTTCATGATATTAATAAATATTACGACCCCTATGGAATTGACAATAATCATAGGAACAGCGATTATATTTTCAAGTTCCAATGCTTTGTCAAAAGGTTTGGATATCAGGAGAATAATGATCATCTGCAGCGTCTCGGCAACAATGCCTGCAAAAAAACCTATGATCAGATTTGTTCCCTTTTCTAAACTTTCCTGCAAGGCCACCGGTCAAGCCTTCAACAATAGTAGACAAACCGCAGGAGAGCGCAGTAAAACCTCCCAGAGAATACCGGTGGGCACCTGAGATTGTTCCGACAATTAATCCTGCGACAGGTCCTCCAACGTATCCTGCGACAATAGCGCCGATTGGCCTTATATTTGCGATTGCGCCCGGTTCGACGTTGATACCTGAATAGGTGCCTGCGATCGATACGGCACTGAAAAATGCAAGCATGATTAGACAGTCGGAAAGTGTTGGGTACTCTTTGGATATTTTCATGAACATCTTGGAATGACTGTAAATGTAAGCTGCAAGGGCAATAACAGCCATACGCTCAAGTAATTGAATTAATAACAAAGGATCAACTCCATATTTGTTTATATGAATCTGTTAAATATCTAGATTAATTATATAACAATTATATAACAATTATATAACTATTTGATATTAATCGCAATATTATGTTAATAACATGTAAAATACCCCTTTCTTTTTGCATTTTACCCCTTGATTTGTTCATGATGCGGCAAAAGGTGAGGCTTTGTTTCAAAAGCGATGTATTATTATGTTAACTGTTATTATTTAGAGGGGAGATATTTTATGAATTCAATTGTACTCGTGATCGTCGGTGCCTTGATCCTCGTCCTGGGTTATAGAATTTACGGTTCTTTTATCGCAGCAAAAGTTCTTGCATTGGATGGGAACAGGAAGGTGCCCTCGGAAATCTATAATGACGGGCGAGATTATGTTCCTACCAACAAACTGGTATTACTGGGGCACCACTTTGCTGCAATTGCAGGTGCCGGACCACTGATCGGACCGGTTCTGGCGGCGCAATTCGGTTATCTTCCAGGCGCATTGTGGATTTTGATTGGAGCGGTTGTGGGCGGTGCTGTCCATGACATGGTAATTCTATTTGCGTCTGTAAGGTATAACGGGCAATCAATTTCCGAGATAGCAAAAAGCAGCTTTGGAAAAACAATGGGTGTGGTTACCC
>CALMWN010000523.1 GCA_937873555.1 uncultured Clostridia bacterium | reverse complement strand
AAATAAAGAAATATAAGGCAAAGTTGGGAAACTTCAAAGGCGGTGAGTCTGTTAATCTGGATGATTCAGACTGGGATGACTTCAATACCGATAGCTGGTGGGGAGGTTATGATGTTTACTCCTGGTTCAGGACCAGGTTCACAATACCGCAGCGCTTTGCCGGTAAGAGGGTTGCGTTCTATCTCATCACTGAAGATACGTTTCCGTGGAAAAAGAAAGCTGAGTACCTAATCTTTTTAAACGGAAAGCCTGTACAGGGATTGGATATTTTTCATCAGGAGCTTCTCCTGACAGAAAATGCAGAAGGCGGCGAGGTATATGACCTTGCAATCAGGGCATTCAGCGGCTTGAAAGAAGAGCAGTCCCGGACCAAAACAAGGTTGGTTGTAATAGACCCTGAAACCGAGGATTTTTATTTTAATTCCAGAATAGCATACGATGTTGCTGTAGAACTGGATAAGGATGATGAAGACCGCATCAGGATATTGAACATAATAAATGATGCCTTCAATTTGATAGATTTAAGAATACCCCTATCCAAGGAATTCAATGAGTCGATTAAAAAGGCCAACCAATACCTTAAGGATAACTTATATGGTAAACTTGGGAGCAAATTAGATGTGTCATTGAATGCTATTGGACATACACATATAGACGTAGCCTGGTTATGGCAATTATCACACACCCGGGAAAAATGCTCAAGGAGCTTTAGCACCGTATTAAAGCTAATGGAGCAATATCCCGAATACAAATTCTTTCAGAGTCAGCCGCAGTTGTATAAATACATAAAGGAAGATTACCCTGAAATTTACGAGAAGATCAAGGCTAAAATTAAAGAAGGAAGATGGGAACCTGAAGGCGGCATGTGGGTCGAGGCAGATTGTAATGTTACCTCCGGGGAATCCTTGATAAGACAGTTCCTATTCGGGAAGAGATTTTTTAAAGATGAATTCGGAACAGACAGTAAGGTCCTATGGCTGCCTGATGTATTCGGATACAATGGCGCAATGCCGCAGATACTTAAAAAGTCAGGAATAGACTATTTCATGACCACAAAAATAAGCTGGAATCAGTTTAACAATATGCCCTATGACACCTTTATGTGGAGAGGCATAGATGGAACAGAAATATTGACTCACTACGTAACTACACCGGATTTTAGACAGGGAATGAGCACAGGATTGCCTTATAAGAAAACATACAATGGCAATCTGATGCCCAAGTCAGTTATGGGAAGTTGGAAGCTGTATAAGCAGAAAGATGTAAACAATGAACCACTGATGTCCTTTGGATGGGGAGATGGCGGAGGCGGTCCGACCAAAGAAATGCTGGAGAATGCCAGGAGGCTTAAAAACTTCCCCAAGTGTCCGAAGGTGAAGATAGGAAAAGTCAGAGAGTACTTTGACAGCCTGAACGATAAGGTTAAAAACAATAAAAACCTGCCTTTGTGGGATGGTGAATTATACCTGGAATACCATCGTGGGACATATACAACTATGGGTAGGAACAAGAGATTCAACAGGAAAAGTGAATTTCTGTATCAAACAGCTGAAACCTTCTCTGTGATGGATATGTTGAATGGAAGCCCCTATCCGCAGGAGAAACTGAATAACGGTTGGGAATATATCCTGCTGAACCAGTTCCATGATATTATTCCCGGTTCATCCATTAAAGCCGTATATGAGGATTCACTGCAGCAATATAAGGAAATTCTCAAAGATGGAGAAGACGTGCTGACTGGTGCAATTGAAAGTACAGCTCAGAATATTAATCTTAGCAAGGATGCAGTTGTAGTATTTAATCCACTGTCAAACAGCAGAAGTGGTATTATCGAAATTGATATGCCGTATAATCAGCAGTTCGATATATTGGATGATGAAGGTCAAACAGTCCAATACCAAGTGGTTAAGGACCAAGAGAAGGCTAAAGTCGCATTTTTTGGTGATGATCTGCCTTCTAAGGGGTATAAGAGCTATTATATTAACGAAAATGGCACTATGGATAAAGAAGCCCAATGTGCAATTACAGTCAAACAGGACTACATGGAAAACAGATTCTTCAGTATAAAGATAGACCGGCACGGAAACATAAGCTCCATATATGACAAACGAAATAACCGGGAGGTTATAAAGCAGGGAAAAACGGCAAATGTCCTTCAGGCCTTTGAAGATAAGCCTATGAATTTTAATGCCTGGGATGTTGACATATATTACCATGAAAAGATGTGGGAAGTAAATGATGTAGAAAGTATGGAGGTGTTGGACCAGGGGCCTGTACTGGGAAGGATAAGAATTAACAAGAGATTTTTAAACTCTGTTATAAGCCAGGATATAATTATATACAACGATATACCCAGGGTAGACTTTAAAACACAGGTTGACTGGAAAGAATCGGAAATCATGTTGAAGGCGGCATTCCCTGTAGAAATAAACTCCTCCAGGGCAACATACGAGATTCAATATGGAAATGTAGAAAGAAACACACATTGGAATACCAGCTGGGATTGGGCAAAGTTTGAAGTGGTAGGCCATAAGTGGGTGGATATTTCTGAAGGCGATTATGGAGTAAGCTTGCTGAATGATTGCAAATATGGACATGACGTTAAGGACAGCCAGCTGAGGCTTACGCTTCTGCGCTCTCCTATTGATCCCAACCGTGATGCAGATAAAGAGAAGCATGAATTTACATATTCACTGTATCCGCATAAAGGTGACTGGAGAGATGGGAAGACAGTTTCCATGGCATACGCCTTGAACTGCCCTCCGGTTGCAAAGCTTGAAAAAGCGCATAAGGGCACTCTTCCGGAAAAATTGTCATTAGCTCAGGTTGACAAGGATAATGTTGTAATCGAGGTAATAAAGAAAGCTGAGGATTGCAATGACGTTATCATAAGACTGTATGAGAGTTATAATCAAAGGGGGAAGGTAACACTAAAATTCGCTAAAAATATAAAAGAAGTATATGAATGTAATGCAATGGAATTGGAGGAAACAAAACTCCAGAGTCATGGCAGTGAATTCGTATTTGATATCAAACCCTTTGAAATTAAAACTTTCAAATTGAAAATATAGTTTGATTATAGGCTTTATTCACTATCTGCCCCATATGAGGCAGATAGTGAATTTGCTTATACTTGGTTATTTGACCTGCAGCATGTATGGACAAAGGTAAAAGCCTTGGGCTGCACGGCAGAGCTTCTAATATACCTGCCAGAAATGTGTATGTAGATGGGGCATGGGACGGGGACGATTATTGGATATGGGCTACAGGAAAGGTCCGTGAGAGTACTGTGTTTGGTGAGAATATTACTCTAACCAGAAAAATTTCTGCAAAGCTTGGGGTAAGCAAGATATTTATTGAAGATACTGTTGAGAATCTTGGTTTTGAGATAGAAGTTTTAGCTTCTATAAACGAAATAGAGGATGTAATAAGGGAGATTAATGAAGGCCAAGTATAAAAGCAAAACTATAAATTTTTTTCATATAATTTGCGGAAAATAAAAGGGTTATTATAAAATAAAAAGTACTTAATACATAAAACGAAGGGAGTCGTAGTGTATGTTGACAGTGGAACTTTATAATGAAGCAGTAATAAAGGCACAGGAATACTTAAAGAAAGCAGGTATAGCAATCACTGAGGAAGAGAGGGTACAGATCCAAGTGGCTGAATATGGACTTGACGATTTGTACTCAATAGGACTTGAACTTGTCGTATATGTCAATACTGAAAGGTGCTGCGCAAAGGAACTGATACTTTTTCCCGGACAGACCTGCCCGGAGCACAGACATCCTCCTGTAGGGGATGAACCGGGGAAAGAGGAGACCTTCAGGTGCAGATGGGGGAAAGTCTACTTGTATGTGCCGGGTGAGCCTGTGAAAAACCCGAAGGGAGTGGCACCAAAGGGCAGGGAAAAGTATTTTTCCGTATGGAATGAAATAGTGTTGAACCCCGGTGAACAGTATACACTTCAGCCCAATACGTTTCACTGGTTCCAGGCCGGTCCTGAAGGAGCGGTCGTATCGGAGTTTTCAACAAAAAGCAGGGACGAATATGACATATATACCGACCCTGATATAAACCCTGCACAGGAAAGAACTATATAGAAGGTGGAAATGCCATGTATGATGTAACTGCGTTAGGAGAGATATTGATTGATTTCACTCCGGCGGGCCTGTCGGAGCAGGGTAATGCCTGCTTTGAAAGGAATCCGGGCGGAGCACCCGCAAATGTACTTGCCTGTATTTCAAAGCTCGGAGGCAAAACGGCTTTTATAGGAAAAGTAGGTGAAGACATTTTCGGCAAATACCTTTTTGAGGTATTAAAGACTTACAACATAGATGCTTCCGGTTTGAGATCCAGCAGCACGACGAATACTACCCTTGCATTTGTACAATTGGATGAAAAGGGGGACAGGTCCTTCAGCTTTTACAGGAATCCGGGAGCGGATACGACCCTGGAGGAGAGCGAAGTTGATAAGGGGCTCATTGCAGACTCAAAGGTTTTCCACTTCGGGTCACTGTCTTTAACAAGCGAACCTTCAAGGTCGGCAACTCTTGCAGCCTTGAAACATGCAAAAAAGAGTGGCTGTACAATCTCCTATGACCTGAACTACCGCCCTGCGTTGTGGAAAAATGCCGGACACGCATTGGCGGA
The DNA here is from genome assembly GCA_937873555.1 of uncultured Clostridia bacterium. Classification (GTDB taxonomy): domain Bacteria; phylum Bacillota; class Clostridia; order Acetivibrionales; family CALMWN01; genus CALMWN01. The sequence goes on along the minus strand of CALMWN010000523.1, from coordinate 7,125 downwards.
AATGAAATCGGTATTGAATTATGCCGATATTCTGAAGATTTCCGAGGAGGAGATGGAATTCATAACGGGGGAAAAAAGCCTGGATGCCGGAAGCAGCCTGCTCTGCAGCCGGTATGGAATAAGCCTGGTACTGGTGACAAGAGGGCGCTTGGGCTGCTATTACAGACTGGGCAGTTTTACCGGAAGCAAGCCTACCTTCGAAAAGGTCAGGACAGTAGATACAACCGGAGCGGGCGACGCCTTTCTCGGCGGTTTCCTTTTTTCCATGCTTTCGAACGGGATAAGGCATCCCGGACAACTCGATGAAAACAACCTTGAGAAGTTCATCACCTTTTCCAATGCCGTTGCATCAATTTGTACGGCGAAAAAAGGGGCCATACCTGCTATGCCAGGATTACAGCAGGTGAATGAGCTGCTGCAGGGGATTGAATGACAGGTCCGGTACACACGGTTATAGATTAATTACAGGAGCAAAAAAATGACGGTGATAACGGACTTGGGTTTGTGACAAGCCACAATGCAATGAGCACCGCAATAGCCATGGCAGCAGAGAACGGCACGGGCTGGGTGACTGTATGCAACAGTAATCACTGCGGTGCGGGAGCATATTATGTGCTGATGGCGGCAAAACAAGATATGATTGGAATTTTCTATTCAACCGGAGGTACGACAGTAACAGGCCCAGGTGGAGTAGAACGCCTGATAGGAAATAACGTCATGGCATTTGCAGCGCCAGGGAAAAGTCACGGGCCCTTTGTTTTTGATATGGCACCGACCATGGTAATTGCCAATAAGCTGCATGCACTGCAGTGGGAGGGAAAAAGCATGCCGGATGGTTGGGCTGTGGATTCTGAAGGGCGCTTTATCAACGATCCAAAAGCTTATTTTGAACAAAAGGGAGCAATCCTTCCGCTGGGGAGCACTGCCACCCACGGAATCCACAAACAGGAGGTTGTAGAAAATCTACAGATGATGAGTCTGGAGTTGAAGCTCCCTATGGACGATATATGGGAATAAAATAAAAAGAATTGCCTGGCTGCATAGCAGCCAGGCAATTCTTTTTATTTTGGAACGACGAGGGCGTCGTTCCCTACAATTTTCTATTTGCGTGCCTGATACCTGTCATACGCCTTCTGCTGTATACTGGTGGCATCATCGAGCTTCAGGCTCTTGAGATTTTCAACGAATTTGTCGAAGCCGTCCAGGGACTGCTGCCCGATGATAAACTTGGTGGTCATTTCATTGACATAGGTAGAAAGCTCATTTATTACACTGGAAAGGGATTTGGCTTCATCCTGTGTAGGAGTGATGGCAGTGGGCAGTGTCTTTTCAAGCGTTGACTTATCCATCAGGAACTTGTTTCCTTCCCGCTGACCCTGGGAAATCATGGCCTGGTCCCAGTATCTCGGATCCTGGTACATCCTTGGCTTTATACTTCCGGGGCAGTAGTGGGAAAGCGCCTGGTCGAAGGAGAGGCCCTGCGGGTTCTTCATTATCAGGTCGGTATATTTGGGCTGCCCGTTGACCATTGTATATGTTACACCTTCAATACCGAAGCTGTTGAGAAGCCTTCCAGGCTCACTGTAGCAGTAATCCAGCCATTTCATGGCTTCCTTCTGGTATTTGCTCTTGGGGGAGATGGCCATCCCATCGCCTGACACGGCTGAGGCAGCACCTGAGTTGAAGTTGTAGCTTTTTCCGTCAGGGGCGTTGATGACTGCAGAGCAAAGGTCAAATTTAGGTTCTTTTGAAGGCATGAGCCCCATGTACTTGCCCATGTCACCGTTGAGCTTTCCGTAGTAGGCACCCCCAATACTGTTCATTACCTTGGCATCGAAATTCTTTGCATCTGTAGTCAGGAAATCCTTGTCTATCAGACCTTCAACATACCATTTGTTCATCGTAGTCAGAAAGTTCTTGTACTGAGGCTGTGCAGGGCCGTATTTCACCTTCCCGCCTTCCAGGTAGAAACCGCTGCCGCTGACACCGGACGCAACATAACCAAGTCCCCACGCAGTTGCAAAAGGTGTGATTCCATCCGCGCCGCGTGCGATAAACGGAATTTCATCGGCCTTTCCATTGCCGTTGGGATCCTTTTCCTTGAAGGCCTTGAGCATTGCATACCATTCATCGACAGTTAACGGAACCTTCATTCCCAGCTTGTCGAGCCAGTCCTTCCTTATCTGGTATCCGTCAAAGAATCTCATTATTTTTTCATACCGCATGAACGGCATCATATAAAAGGTGCCGGCATCGGTTACTGAATCCTTCTTTAACTGGGGATCATCATTCAGCAGTTTCGTAAGGTTGGGTGCGTATTTTGCAATAAGGTCATTCAAAGGTTGAATAACTCCGTCCTTGACAGCTTTTTCCGGACCTCCGGGAATGGACGACCAGCCGGTATACATCATATCGGGAAGATCCCCTGAGGCAATCGTCAGATTCAGTTGTTGAGTTTCCTGTCCTGCTGTCGGATGCTTGAAGTCGATGTGTATCCCCGTTCTTTTTTCAAACTCCTTGAAGCTGATCATTTCATTAAGGTTGGTGATTGTTGCCGAAGCCTTGGCATCAAGCCCGCAAAACATTGTTAGAGTGATGGGTTGTGCCGCAATTGGCAGTGTGATTGGTTCAGGGCCGCTTGGCGTTGTCTTTGCCTGTGTAGTTTGCGTACTCTCCCTGGTAGTGGTTTCTGCGTTTTTCTGGTTTGTGTTGTTACAGCCGGATAACGATGTCAACACAAGAAGCGAGCTTAAGAGAAGGGCTGAAACCTTGGCAGTTACACTTCTTTGCATAACTTTTCCCTCCTGTTTGGATAATAATTTCATGATCTTATCAGCTCACTGGTAAATTCTTTGTTTCATCTCTGGCACTTTATCGGGAAGCTATAGAAACCAGAGGAAAAAATATATTTGTCTTTTGCAAATGCATTAAATGAATCAAGGTATATATTTTACAATATTAAAATTAAGATTGTAGTGTGTTTATCGTAAAATATATTGAAGGATAAAGATTAATTTCCATAATTGAGTTACCAAAGCTGCGAAAATACAGTAGCTCATGGTGATATGTGATATGAATCGTTTCAATTTTAAAAGAAGAAATCTCACTTATATTTTACAATCAATTCCCATATATGTCAAATCGATGGAAATAATGAATGCTGCAAAAATGACATACCCGGCCGGGACAAAAAGGCTGCCGGCAGATACTCTGACAGCAGCCTGGAACATTCGTGCATAAGTTGCATGTTGGTTATAAAATATTATCCTACCCTGTAAAGCGATTTGAAATTATTTCTGTTGATGCGTATAATAAAATTTGACGGTACAAAAAACTCTATATGTACATTAAGGAGCAACATTGATGATACTTCGCAAAGACGTTGTCAGACTTGCCGGTCCTATAGTTGCAGAACAGGCTTTTGTCAAGATTATGGGAGTCATGAATGCCATAATGGCGGGGCGGCTGGGAAAGGAAGCGGTTTCCGCCATTGGTATGGTCGACGCCGTAAACAGTATTTTCATCGCACTGTTTTCGGCACTGGCTGTGGGCGGGTCGGTCGTAATAGCCCACTATGCCGGAGGGAGTGATGCAAAATCCTGTAATGAAGCTGCCAGACACGCTGTATTTTCCGGAGAGATACTGGCTTTGGCAGTGACAATTGTCATTTATCTTTCCAGGAATGTGCTTGTAAGAACATTATACGGCTCTGCTGATCCGGAGGTTTTGAGCAATTTGTTTGTCTATCTGGACATAACTCTCCTTACATATCCTCTGATAGCACTTACTTCCATTGCCTGTGGTGTTTTAAGAGGGGTTGGAAATACCAAAACACCCATGCAGGTCAATATAATGATGAATTTCATCAATGTAATCTCCAGTTACTTATTGATATATGGCTTGAACATAAGAAGTGCCCACTTTCAGATTGGATTTCCCGGATATGGAATAAGGGGTGCTGCACTCGGTATTGCCCTGGCACGGGCCTTCGGTGCGGGGATGGTATTGTATGTCCTGATGAGAGGCACAAATCAGTTGAAGCTGGAGATAAGAAGGGATTTCAGGTTTGATATCGAGCTTCTAAGGTCCATATACGGAATAGGGTTTCCCGCCAGTGTCGAGTCATTGCTCTTCAATGCCGGAAAGCTGATAACACAGATTTTTATTGTAGGAATGGGAACCGCATCCACTGCTGCAAATTATGTTGTCAATTCTATTGCCGGACTTATCAGCATTCCTTCGGATGCGCTCAATGTCACTGCCACCATACTTGTAGGACAGTATATGGGCAGACATGAAAGCGATGAAGCAAAAAGCACCATGCTGTATATTGTTAAAGCATCTTCATTCTGCCTGCTTTGTATAGGCTTTTTTGTTTTCCCGCTTTCCCATCCGCTTGCTTCAGCATTCACTGACAGCAGGGAAGTGGTGGAAATCTCCTCGGTTCTTATAAAAATGCATGTGGTTGCAATGATTACTATTCACGCCTTCTCATTTATTCTTCCTGCAGGCTTGAAGGCGGCAGGGGACGCTAAGTACACCATGAAGGTATCCATATTCGGCATGTGGGCGTTCAGGATAGTAATGGGATACGTCCTTGGTGCTACTCTCAAGATGGGAATTGTAGGTGTGTGGCTTGGCTCCTACGTTGATTGGGTGGTGCGTGGTATTTTATTCTATACACGCCTTCAGCGCGGGAAATGGAAGGAAAATGTCGTTATCCGGAACCGCAATGAATCGGCATGAGACAACAGTAATAGTGCCACCTCAAGGAATATATTTTACGATATTAAAATTAAGATTGTAATGTGTTTATCGTAAAATATATAGGTAAAAATAAAGGTTAAAATAGAAAGGTGCAAAAGGGAGGCAGGTAATAATGAAAAAGGAGCTGTACCGGGTAATAATAGTATTCTGTGCTATTATGCTGATTTTCATTTTAAGTGTGGTTGTAACTGAAAAAAATAATATTGCTTCTTTAAGAGCCGGCAGTTCAACCTCCATCCAGACACAGGACAATAATTCCGTCCCGGTACCGGTGATATCTGAAAAAGCCATACAATTTCAGAAAAACAAGGTAGCGGTTTGGATAATCCGCATACTATCCGGATTTTTACTTCCTGCGCTGTTTCTGTTTTCGGGATTTTCCGCAGGAATAAGGAATTGGGCACGGGCAAGAAGCAGCAACATGATTATCATACCGGCACTGTTTTTTGTTGTTTATACTTTGATAAATTATACATTGAATTTCCCCCTTAATTTTTACAGCGGGTACATAAGACTCCATGGTTACGGGCTTTCGAACCAAACATTAGGTAAGTGGCTCGGAGATTCTCTGAAAAGCCTGGCCATATATACGGTTTCCGGGGCTGCATTCATCTGGGTTCCTTATTTGTTGATTAAAAGATTCCCGCGCAGTTGGTGGCTGTATATGGGAATGCTGTCATTTCCGGTACTTACATTCATAACCTTTATAACTCCGGTTTTCATAGACCCGCTATACAATAAATATGAAACTGTACAGAACAGGGAACTGGATGCCAAAATACACAGCCTGCTGGCAAGGACAACCATTGGAGATTGTGATGTATTCCAGGTGGACAAGAGCGTTGACACCAATCAAATGAATGCTTATATGACCGGAGTGTTCAACACAAAAAGGATAGTCCTTTGGGATACCACAATTGACAAGCTTAGTGAGACAGAGACGTTGAGTGTTGTAGCACATGAGATGGGACATTACATACTTGGCCATATCTGGAAGTCTGTAGCGCTTGGGGGACTGCTATGCATAGCGATCTTTTTTCTTGCCGACCGGTGCTCAGTGTGGATATTGGAAAAGTCGGGAAGCGCTTTCGGTTTTGACAGGCTTTATGATGCAGCATCTCTGCCTTTGCTGATACTTGTGATCAATGTGCTTTTATTCATTGCAGCTCCTGCTGAAAATGCATATTCCAGATATATTGAAAAGGAGGCGGACAGGTTTGGGCTTGAGATTACGCACGATAATAAAGCTGCCGCTTCCTCAATGGTCAAATTGCACTGGGAAAGCCTGACGCTTCCTAAACCTGGTGCCATTTACCGGCTGTGGGTATACGACCACCCGACCTTAAAGGAAAGGGTGGACTTTGCCAATACATACAAACCGTGGGAAGTAAATTTGCCTTTAAAATACGGGCAATACATCGTGAAATAAAAATACCCGTGAATATACAAATGAGGTCTTTTAATTTTATTTACCTGAAGGAAGGTCCGGAAGATTTTATCGAGCACTTTAAGGAGTTTATGCTGTCAGGGAATTAAATGGGACAAGGCTGGTGCACCCATCCCATTTAATTTGAAAACAGATATGGAATGATGGGAGAATTGCTCCCTGCAATTTATATTTTGAATCTGCCGATTTCGTCATTCAGTTCTTCCGCCATACCGGACAAGTCGCTTGCAGCTTTGGAAATCATCTCAAAGGATGCAAGCTGCTGCTGGCTGGATGCTGATATTTCCTGTGTGCTGGCTGCGGACTGTTCTGCAACAGCAGCCATGTCCTGGGTGCTTTGAGCAATCTCCCTTGATACAGCGTCGACATCCTTAAGCATTTCGGCGGACTGCCGGGTACGGCTGACAATGTCTTCCACAGCAAGCTTGATTTTTCCGAAAGCCTCCTTTGTTACATTTACTGCATTTTGCTGTGCCTCTACGGCAAGCATCGATCTGTTCATGCTTTCTACAGCCTTGTTGCTTTTTTCGGTGGTTTCCCTGATGATCTGGGCTATTTCCTTAGCGGCTGAGGAAGACCCTTCCGCCAGTTTGCGTATCTCCTCCGAGACTACGGCAAAGCCTTTGCCGGCTTCTCCTGCTCTTGCCGCCTCTATAGCTGCATTCAACGCAAGCAGATTTGTCTGCCCGGCTATTGATGTGATCACATCCACGATATTTCCGACCCTGCCTATCATTTCACCAAGTTCCCCGACAGAGCAGCTTGCTTCTTTGGAATTAGCCACGTTTTCCGACATCCCTTCAGTTGCAAGGTCAACCGCTTTCTGCCCCTCGGCTATTATTTCCAGAGAACCTGATGCATGCTCCGCACTTGCTGCAGTTACCGAATTCACCTCTGCAATTGTCTTAACT
>CALMWN010000522.1 GCA_937873555.1 uncultured Clostridia bacterium | reverse complement strand
GAAAGGGCACCTTTTCGCGTGACGCTTCAATTGCAAGCAGCAAATCCGTCGGGATCATTTCATGATGGAAATTTGTCACCGCAAGATAAATCCCCGGAAGCAGCAGTGTCAGAAAAACAGCCATAATCCTCACTGCTCTTAGAAGGTTTGAATATGGGAACCGTACATAGGAATCTTCCGCTGAATGTATGAGATCATTGTTGGTAATGGGCATGACAAGTACAAACGGACTCCCGTTCATTGCAATTGCTACCCTGCCATCCGTCAGCATGGAAGCCACCCTGTCCGGTCTTTCTGTTGCGATTACCTGGGGCGCAGGCAGGTATGTATCATCTTCTATCAACTGCTCCAGTTCTCCGGTATCAAACAAATAGTCGACCTTGATACTTTTTAATCTTCTCCTCACCTCGTCCACCAGGGAGTCATTCGCTATATCCTTTATGTACAGCAGTGAGCACGGTGTTTTGCTCCTTTTCCCGATTGAAATGTTCTCGGCTATAAGGTCCTCATCTTTGAGGCGTTTTCTTATTAGTGCGGTATTGGTTCTCAGAATTTCATTGAAGCCCTCCTGGGGACCTCTGATAACCAGTTCTGTGTTTGGCCTTTCCACTCCCCTGTGTTCAAACCCTTTGACATCACAGGTAAATGCAATATCCACTCCATCTATGAATACCCCGCACCCGCCGAAATTTACCTCATCCAGGACTTTGACGTATTCTCTTGCTTCTTTCAGCTGATTATGCGGAATCAAATGATCTTTGATATACTCGCCCAGATTGGCTGCATTTCCTTTGATGTCAAGACTTGAGAGAAGCATGAGAGGCTGAAGGATATCATCATCAATGACTTTCCGGTCCACCATGCCGTCTATGGCAATCAAAAAAGCTTTTATGGCAGCATCCTTTACATTGATTTCGAATTCTCTTAAGATCATATCTCCGTTCAATGGGATAGTATAAACCTTCTTCATATATTCCAGATTCTCGGAAAGCTTACTGCTGATTTCAGATTTCCCTATACTTTCTTTCGTTTTGCTCTCCTGCCTTGACCCGGATGTTTTATGTGACAAAGACTTCTCATCCTTGTCTTTTCCACTTTCGGACTTATCCTCTTTCTTAGCCGCTGTGCCGTCTTTTCCGTCTGCTTCATTTTCTTTCAGTATAAACCTTTCCTTTTTTTCAGGCACTGAAAATAAAAGTAAGCTCTTTAATGTATCCTTAAAGCCTGCCAAGTATTACACTCCTTTATAAGATAACATTTCCAACAGGTAGTGCTTTTTAACATAACAAATTTCTAATCTTTCAAAATGTTAAAAAGCACATCCGATAAAACCTGCCGAAAGCATAATTTATTTATAGAAATAAATTATGTGAAATGGCA
>CALMWN010000521.1 GCA_937873555.1 uncultured Clostridia bacterium | reverse complement strand
TTCTATTGAAGAAAAAGTGAGAATGCTTCTGTCTCGCTTGTTTCTTCAATAATAATTTCAAAGTAACAAAGTAGTACTAATACAACCAACAGTATATATTATATTCGTTATTATGAATTTTTAATTACTTGTCAGGATTGCCTTAACCACCTCCTTTAGGATGTCCATCCTTCTTCTGCTTCAAATTCACTGTCGTTAATCAGACAATTATCTCAAGTATTTTTTATATTTATCCCATAATGCGATGCATCAGAATATTATGTTAATATATTAACCTTAAGAGGTGGAACAAATGGGACTGAATGAAAGGATACATGATCTGTCGGAGGCATTAAAAGCTACAGCGGAGTATTCACGGCTTAGACAGGCTAAAATGGTGCTGGAAAAGAATCCGGCTTTGAAAAAAGAGCTTGAGGATTTCAATAAAAAGCAGTCCGAGCTGCTTTCAGGGAAATTATCTTCAGTGCAGGCAGAATCAAGAGTCAAGGAGCTGAACTCCCGATTTGAAGCAATGTCCAAGATTTCTGAAGTTGATGCATACCTGAAGGCCCTTAAGAGTTTTGACAGCGTGCTTTCAAAGGTTTACAAAAGTCTGGGGGATTCCCTGGACAATGGGTTTAGGTGAAAATCAGTATTCTCATTACTCAACAATTGATAATTAAAGAGGGAATTGCACCCGTATTTTTTAATCTCTGTCTCTCAAACAATCAAGGCTCCTTGTATTCAGCAGCCTTGATTGTTTGAAAGAGTCCGTTTATTCTGCATCTTAAACCGGAATGCAAACAGAAATATCAATTGATAATTCTTCTTGCTGTCATAAAGCTATTGGCATAAAACCCTTTTATTATGTCCGATATGACCACTGAATGCTTTCCCGATGATGCCTGTATGAATTTTCCTTCACCAATGTACATGCCGACATGGTTAATGTAATTATGTCCGCCGGCTGTGTCGAAAAACACCAGATCTCCCGGCTGTAAATCTTCCTTAGATACATATGTGCCCTGTTTCGCCTGATCGGCAGCAACCCTGTTCAGAATATTTCCGAAACTTCCATATACATATTTCACAAAGCCTGAACAGTCAAAACCGGAAGGAGTTGTTCCTCCCCATACGTACTTAACCCCCAGAAACTTTTTGGAGAAAGCGATCATGTTGTTGACTGACTCTGATGAAGCTTCAATCCTGTCAGAGTCTGAGCTTCCTCTTGAAACATTGCCGTCGGAGAAGGTTATATACTGTTGATATGCCCATGCAACCTCTCCGCTGTCGTTACTGATCTTGTACCAATTGCCGGACTTGTCCAGAATCGATAGTTTTTCTCCTCTTGCTGCACTTCCGATAATTGCACTTGATAAACCCGGACCGCTTCTCAAATTAAGGCTGGATGCTGTAACCGTACCGATATTACCCTCCAGGGCATGGGCAAACCCCATGGTAAAACAGGCAACCGAAGCCACCACTACAGAGCTTAACAGCATTTTCTTTAGTTTTGACATTTTTGTCCTCCTATTTATGGCCTCCGAAGTTAGCTGACGGGTTCGGTAATAGGATTACCCTACCATTTTACAATGGATTAACCCCTGACGATTGGTTCCTCCGTACTCCCCTTTGGGGAGATTCAGCCATGGATAAATTTATTGGTTAACCAAAATTATACTCAATTATCTGATTTATGTCAACTTGTAAATACTGAGCGCCGACATGAACAAATTATCGATATGTGATATAATAAATACTGACCCAATAAAGTTTTTCTTCACATGATACATGCCAAATCATCTTCCGGAGGATAGCTATGCAAGCCCGACACCAGCACAACCTTTTGAAAAGTGATTTCCCTTTCCGGCTCTTCATGGCTGACAACCTGCAATTTCCCCACCACTGGCATGAAGAAGTGGAAATGATATATGTAATGGAAGGCAGCCTTAAAATCGGAGTAAATAATGAAACCTACAGCCTTGAACCCAGGGATATATTTTTGATAGGCAGCGGAGACGTACATTACTTTCCCACGCAGCTCAAACAAAAAAACAAGGCAGCCATTATTCAATTCAGGGTATCACTGCTCGACAATTTCTCCATTTTTACAGGAGACAGAAGGTTTGCAAGGCTGCTGCTCAGCAATTCAAAAAGACTGGGCAGCGATTGGGGAATTCTAATACATGAGGAACTGGAAAAGCAAATACTGTTTCTTGCAGATGAATACAAGGGTAAAAAGGCAGGTTACCGGTTGGCCATTATGGCCCGGCTCTACGATATTGTCGTGACACTCATACGTCAGATTCCCATGGAGTTGATAAGTGATGACGACAGGAAAAAACATTTAAACAGGCTCGAGAGGCTGGAAAAAGTGTTCCAGCACCTTGAAAACAACTACGACAAGGATATTTCCATTAAAAACGTGGCAAGCGTGGCCAACTTCAGCATGTATCATTTTATGAGGTTTTTCAGGGAAACTACAGGTATGACGTTTGGGCAATATATGAGTAATTTCAGAATAGGAAAGGCTGAATGGCATCTGGTCCACACTGAAGATCCAATCACAGAAATAGCTTTCAAATCCGGCTTTAACAGTATTAAAACCTTTAACCGTGTGTTTAAAAAATTGAGAGGCTGTTCACCAAGCGATTATAAAAAGCAGTATCTGAGAAGTAATTAACATTACCTGACAAGAATATGCCAGGTTTTTTATTTATAATTATAATAATTGAGCACAAATATAAAATTCCATACTAGCATTAGCTGTCTCATAAGAAATAATCAAATATCTAAACAGGAGATGAGAGATATGAAAAAGGCGTTGATAGTTCAGGGCGGTTGGGCAGGACATGAGCCGGTACTGGTTTCAGAAATATTTCAGAGGACCTTGTCGGAATGCGGTTTCGAGGTTGAAATATCCGATACCCTTGACGTTTTTCTGGATATTGAAAAACTCAAATCCCTGCACCTGATTATCCCGGTGTGGACCATGGGTAAACTCACAAAGGAACAGGTCAGGCCTGTCAGTGATGCAGTAGCCAGCGGGGTAGGTATAGCAGGATGCCACGGAGGTATGTGTGACGCTTTCCGCGAAAACGTGGAATGGCAGTTCATGACAGGCGGCCAATGGGTATCACATCCTGGAAGCGACGGGGTGGAATATGTTGTAAACATTAAAAAGACGTCTGGTCCAATTGTTGAAGGCATATCCGACTTTAATGTAAAGAGTGAGCAATATTACGTACATGTTGACCCTGCAATTGAAGTTCTGGCAACTACCCGTTTCCCGGTAGTCAACTGGTACCATTCCTCAAACGGTTTGGTCGATGTGCCCGTTGTATGGACAAAGCGCTGGGGACACGGGCGTGTGTTTTACAACTCACTTGGCCATCATGCCGATGTTTTTGATATTCCCGAAGCATTGGAAATAATGAAACGCGGTTTCCTGTGGGCGGCTGAAGGCAAGGACATAGCCGTAAAACTCGGGCTTGACGTTGATGTATTCAAGAATGAGGCAAAGATGTTCTGATATTTGTAAAGGAGTGAATATTATGGAAAAAGTCAAGATAGGAATTGTAGGCTGCGGTACCATCAGCAGCATCTATCTTAAAAATTGCACTGAAGTATTCAGTGTGCTTGAGGTTGCCGCATGTGCAGACATGTTCCCTGAGAGGGCTAAGGCAAAAGCTGAGGAATTCAATATTCCCAAGGCTTGTACGGTTTCAGAACTTCTATCCGACCCTGAGATTAAAATCGTTTTAAACCTTACCATACCGAAGGCTCATGCTGAAGTTACACTGGCTGCTCTTGAGGCAGGTAAGAATGTCTATGTTGAAAAGCCGCTTGCCATTACCAGGGAGGACGGACAGAAGATACTGAGCCTGGCCAAATCCAAAGGCCTGCTGGTAGGTGGTGCTCCGGATACTTTCCTTGGAGGAGGCTTACAGACCTGCCGCAAGCTTATTGACGATGGATGGATCGGCAAGCCTGTCGCTTCAACTGCTTTTATGGTGAATCACGGCCATGAAAGCTGGCATCCCGATCCGGAATTCTATTACAAGGTTGGCGGAGGACCGATGTTTGACATGGGACCCTATTACCTTACAGCACTGATTTCATTGATGGGGCCTGTCAAACGTGTTACCGGCTCAGCTGGAATAACCTTCCCGGAAAGGACCATAACCAGCGCTCCGAAATACGGTACAAAAATCGAGGTGGATGTCCCGACCCATGTTGCCGGGATAATGGACTTTGAAAGCGGAGCAATAGGTACCATTATTACAAGCTTTGATGTATGGGGTTCACAGCTGCCCAGGATCGAGATATACGGAAGTGAAGGCACCCTGATTGTACCCGATCCCAATACCTTCGGAGGCCCTGTATTCTACAGGAGGCAAAAAATAGGGGATTGGAAGGAGATACCCTTGACACACGGATTTTCAGAGAACAGCAGGGGTATCGGTGTTGCCGACATGGCATACTCAATTCTTTCAGGCCGGCCTCACAGAGCCAACGGAGATTTGACCTATCATGTGCTTGATATAATGCACGGCTTCCATGATGCTTCCAGGGAAGGGAAACATTATGCCGTTGCCAGCACCTGCAGCCGTCCGGCCGCTCTTCCGATGGGTCTGTCCGCGGATGCACTTGATAAATGATAATATATGTTTGAGACGCATAAAAAAAAAAAACACCTCACATCACGTTCAAATGATGTGAGGTGTTTTTTAATATTTAATATTTAATATTCAAGCTCCAGAGCACTGCCTGTCACTTCGAACGTCCCTTTCACAACACTGGTTCCGGTTAATGCCTGGCTTCTTTTGTCGGGCTGGCTTCCACCGATATATACTTCAAATACACCCGGCTCAAGAATGCATTTTCCTTCATCATTTATCAGGGCTATCTGTCTTGGCGACAGCTGGAATTTGACTTCCTTTTGCTCTCCAGGCTTCAAATTCAGCTTCCTGACACCCTTAAGCTGCCATTTTGGAACCACGACACTGGCCTCCACGTCCTTCAGGTATAGCTGTACAACCTCTTCCGACTCGCATTTGCCTGCATTCCTGACCTTCACACTGCATTCGACACTTTCACCTGCACCGACTTTTTCCTTGTTTATCTTTATGTCGCTGTACTCGAATCTGGTGTAGCTCAAGCCGAAACCAAACGGATAAAGCGCTTCATTTTCCATGTACCTGTATGTCCTGCTTTTCATTGCATAATTCCTGAAATCGGGAAGTTCCTCCGATGTTTTGTAGAAGGTTACCGGAAGCCTGCCTGACGGGCTGTATTCTCCGAAGAGCATGGATGCCACCGCTTTACCGCCCTCAGCACCCGGGTACCAGGCAAGTACGATCGCCGGTATGTTGCTGTCGGCCCATTTTACTGCCAGGGCACTTCCTGTGAGTAATACCAGGACAATGGGCTTTCCTGTCTTGTGAACTGCTTCAAGAAGCTGCTGCTGAAGCCCCGGAAGGTTCAGGTCCGTTTTGTCGCCTCTGGAAAAACCGCTGGAAACATGCGCCTCTTCTCCCTCGATATTTGCATCAAGTCCCATGCACATTACAACAACATCAGCCCTTTCGGCAGCTGATACCGCTTCTGCAATTCTGTCTCCCGGTTCTGCCAACCTTTCAACCTTCTCTCCGGACAAAGGACAGCCCTGTGAATAATACACCCTGACATCATCACCCACGTATTCGCTTATGCCTTCGAGAACTGTGACATATCTTGAAGGTGTTCCGAAATAATTTCCTATCAATGCATCCCTGCTGTCCGCGTTCGGCCCTATGACGGCAATGGACTTGATTTTGCTCTTGTCCAGCGGAAGCAGGCTGTTTTCATTTTTAAGCAGCACCATTGATTTCTTTGCCACTTCCACGGCAAATTCCCTGTGCTCCTTGCAGCCGTTCTTTTCATAAGGTATGTTTGTGTAAGGTACCTTGTCATCGCTGTCAAACATACCCAGCTTCATGCGGCTAACCATCAGTCTTGTAACAGCCCTGTCTATCGTTTCCTCCGTTACCATTCCCTCGTTGTAAGCAATATTCAGATTAAGGTACATGTTTCCGCAATTGACGTCACAACCATTGTTTATCGCGAGGGCAACGGACTCAGGAGCAGTCCTTGTGACCATATGACCTTCGTGGAAATCCTTGATAGCCCAGCAGTCGGAGGTTACATGTCCATTAAAGCCCCATTCCTCTCTCAATATATCATTAAGAAGGGTCTTGCTTCCACAGCACGGCTCGCCGTTTGTCCTGTTGTAAGCACCCATTACCGATTCAACACCGGCTTCCTTTACTGCTTCCTTAAAGGCAGGAAGGTAAGTTTCACGCAGATCCTTTTGAGATACCACCGCATTGAAGCTGTGTCTTTCATATTCCGGTCCGCTGTGTACTGCAAAGTGCTTTGCACAGGCAGCTGCCTTGAGATATTTCTTGTCATCGCCCTGTATTCCCTTTATAAATGCCACTCCAAGCCTTCCCGTCAGGTAAGGGTCTTCTCCGTATGTCTCATGCCCTCTTCCCCATCTGGGATCCCTGAAAATATTTATGTTTGGTGACCAGAAAGTCAGGCCCTTGTAAATGCCATGGTCGTTTTTCCTCTGATATTCATGATACTTTGCTCTGCCTTCAGTTGAAATAACATCGGCTATTTTGAAAATAAGCTCCTCATCAAAGGTTGCCGCCATTCCTATCGCCTGTGGAAACATTGTGGCCACCCCGGCTCTGGCAACGCCGTGCAAAGCCTCATTCCACCAGTTATATGATGGTATTCCCAATCTGGGGACCGCGGGAGAAGTATAAACCGTCTGTGAAACTTTTTCTTCAAGGGTCATCCTTGAAACCAGATCCTTTGCTCTCTCCTCAAAGCTCAGGCTTTCATTCTTGTAAGCAGGTACCTCTGACATAGTAATCCCTCCTGTTTTTCAATTATGATATTTTTCATGAAAACTTGTAACAGTGTATAATCAGGCACTTTTATTCATATGCTTTTTCAGTACTTCGACAAGACCGGTGTTGACCTTGCAATTCTTGAATTCAAAACTCTGCATTACGCTGTCGATCTTTTCTTCCGACATTCCCTTGAAACGTTTGGCATATACCGGCTCCAGCAGTCCTGCCGCATATCCTGTCAACGCAGCCTGTGCCAGGCAGCCGTTGTTGCTCATGTGCCCGATATCCGGATCTCCGATGATTTCTTCCATAAGCATCGCAAGTTCCTGTACAACCTTTTTGGCGGGCGATAATACAAACCTCCCTGTAAAGTTCTCGGCACCCAAAAGTCCCTTCATTTTTTGAACGGGAGCTACCAGCCTCATGTATTCCGATTCGGGATCGAGAGTAGCCCATCCCATTACTCCCACATCCTTGTAAGTCCAGGTAGTCCAGTGGGCTCCGAATTCTTCGAACACATCCACCTGCTCATCCATTGCCAAAAGCCTGAAAGGTACTTCTTCAACAGGGCCGTTGTACTGTGCGCCGAATTCCCCTACCCACAGCGGAACACCATATTTTTCCGAATACCGGGTTCCCTCATGATGTTTAAATATCTCCACCTGCTTCTTCCTGTCCCAATATCCGTTTTCTTCCGCTCTATCCGCCCGGTGGGTTCTGAATTCTCCGGGATATGCCCCAGGTCCGAAACCTGCGGAAATATAATTATGGCTGCTGTACACCAGATTTTCGGCAAAAGGCTCCTCCAAACCCTCAAACAGATGAGAGTAGCAATCGCCTTCCATGAAGATAATATGCTTTGGATCAATGTTCCTGATTGCCTTTACCACTCTGCTGTAAATCCTGTTGATCTTATCCCATTTCGGCGAATAATTTTCATAAAAGTTATAGGGGTAGTCTCCATTTGCAGTATTTACACAGGGCTCATTCATTATGTTGTAGCCGGCAATTACCGCCTTTCCCGCATATCTGCGTGCAAATTCCTCCCACAGCGCCACAAAGCGGTCCTGATACTGCAAATTATCCCAGAAAAGACTGATACCGCGTGGATTGTCACTGTGCCAATGGGCATTGTGCCAGCCCTGAACCGCATGCATATCCAATATGACATACAGGTTGTACTTTTCACACAGGGCTATTACCCTATCAAGCTTCTCAAATCCTGATTCCTTGTATTTGAACGGTTCCATGTCGCTTTCAAAATGGCGGTAGTTCAAGGGCAGCCTTACAGCGGTTGCACCGCATTCCTTTATGAATTTTATATCGCTCTCATTAAAAAAGTAATGTGTCATACGATCAAAAAGAAATTGTGCCTTGCCTTCACCAAGAACCTCCGTAACAGCAGCCCTGACACCAAGCTCTGTACCGGGATACCCGTTTATGAAATTCTCCATGTTCATCCAGCCGCCTATGCATGTACCCCTCAAGCGGACAGCTTTTCCATCCGGATCAACAATCTTGTTTCCATTGACTTTTAACATGTTCATAATATTCACCTCGGTTAACCTGTTATTATTTATTCTAAAGACCGAACCGTAAAGACAATAGGCTTGATTCACTGTCTTTACAGCTGCTGTCCATAAATTACCGTAAAATATAAAATACACCTATAATTCTATCCTTTTACAGCCCCTGATACAAGACCGTTGATAACCTTTTCCTGTGCAACGAAATAGAATATCATGACAGGAAGCGCTCCTACCAGGATGGCGGTTAAAATACCGGGGATATTTACGGTTTCCAGGCCGTAAAACTCCCTTATTCCCAGTGGAAGGGTTTTTTTCTCGGCACTGTTTATCAGTACCAGGGCGTATATGAACTCATTCCAGATCGCCAGGAAGTTGTATATGGCCACAGTTGCAATTGCAGGAACCGATAATGGAAACATTATCCTGCTGTAAATGACAAAGTGCGAGCACCCGTCAATCTTGGCGGCTTCTATGACATCCTTGGGAACATCCTTGAAAAAGCCCGTCATTATAAATATTGCTATGGGAAGCCCAAAGCTTACATACGGACCGATCAGGCCTGACAATGAGTTGTAAAGGCCAAGCTTGTTTACGAGTACATACACAGGTATAAGGGTGGTATGAATGGGAATCATCATTCCGGCTACAAAGAGCATAAATAAAACATTGCTGAATTTAAACTCCAGCTTGGCAAAAACATAACTTGCCATTGAAGCTGCAAGCACTATAATTGTAACAGCGATAAGGGTAACAAAAAGACTGTTTGCAAAATATCTTAAGAAACTTGGAGCCAGTACTTTCTCGTAGTTTTCCAAAAACAGCTTGCCAGGCAGCGACCAGATACTCATCATATATTCCATTTGGGATTTGAAAGAAGTCAGTATTGTGAAAACAAACGGATATCCGTTTATTATCAGAAAAATTACTGCAACAAAGTATAAGCCGATATTACCCAGTACTTTTTTCATTGTTTACGCCTCCTTTCCGTATTTGCTTCTCTTTTGAATATTCTGTACAATTGCGGTTATTGTCAGGGCTGTGATAAACATAAAAGCTGCAATCGAGCTTCCATACCCCATGTCAAACTCTACAAAGCCCTTTTTATACATGTAGGTTGCCATCAACTCAGTAGCCCTGTTTGGTCCGCCGCCGGTCATAATATATATAAGATCAAAGTACTTCAATGAACCGACCAGGGACATGACGGATGCTGTTTTAATAGTATTGGACATAAGAGGCAGGGTGATGGTCCAAAATGCCTTCCAGCTTGTGGATCCATCAATATATGCCGCCTCGTACAGTTCAGCAGGAACATTAGTCAGGCCGGCACGCAGTAAAATCATATAAAATGGTATGAACTGCCAGCATATGGTTATCAGGACTGCTGCCATAGCCGTTTTCTCGTTACCCAGCCAGCCTGATTTGTACTTTCCAAGTCCCACAACATCAAGTATCGAATTCATTATTCCGAAATTCGGATCATATATCAACGACCAAAGTATACCGATCGCAACAGTCGACAGTAGCATAGGCATGAAATATACTGTTCTGAAAAACTTTGAAGCCTTGATTTTTGAGTTTATTATCAACGCCAGAATCAGCCCGAAAGGAAGCTGTATGGCAATAGAGACAACCACCAGTATCAGATTGTTTTTCAGCGAGTGCCACAAGATGGTATCTCTCAATAAAGCCTGAAAATTGCTGAGCCCGACAAACCTGGCACTTGCTCCGATACCGGTCCACTTCAGCATACTGTAGTAAAAGGTCATTACAGTACCGTAGACATTAAACGTTCCGTAAAACAACAAGGCAGGCAGTAAAAACAGCGCAATCATTAAATAGTACGAATAGTTTACCCGTTTCCTCACCTTGCGCCTCTCCGGATTTTTGTTTTGTTTTTGTACAGCCATATCCTCCATATTTTCCGGCACAGTTGTGCCGCCCCCCCAATATGTCAATTTTTATGAAAATACTATGATAAAATATACTGAAGGAATTATTCCTTCAGTATATTTTATCTTTATTATTTATTACTTCAGAACTTCCTTTGCTTTTTCTTCCATCTTCCTGGCTGCATCTTCAGGAGACATTGTCTTTCCGAATACTGCCTGGGTAGTATCCTTATGAAGTTCACCCAATTCCGGAGGCAGGAACTGATCGAAATAGCCCTGTAAATAATGTGCCTTGGAAAGCATTTCTGCAAGCTTCTGCTGTCCAGGGTCATCTGATTTTACTCCGAATACTGCAGGTATTCTGCCTGCCTTGTCAACCGCTTCCTGTGAGAATGTCTTGTCTGTGAGGTACTTAAGGAGTTTTACTGCTGCTTCCTTGTCTTTTGTCTTGTTTGATATTGAGAACGCATTAACACCACCTACAACATTGGTAGGATCACCTTTTCCGCCTTCAATTGCAGGGAATGGGAAGAAGTCCAGCTTATCCTTGAAAAAGTCGGGTGCCTCTGATTTTACAACACTGTACATACCGCTGGTTTGAATCTGCATTGCTGCCTTACCCGAATACATAAGTATTCTTGAAGAGCCGGTATCGTAATTCATACCGTTGAAGCCTTCAGGGAAAGCGCCCATGTCAACAAGCTCCTGGAGTTTCTTGCCTGCTTCGACAAAGGAAGGATCATTGAAGCTTGCGCCGTTTTTCCTTGCCAGAGCATCTATGAATACCTGTTCTCCGCCGATACGGTTTGCCAGGTAGATGAATATCAAAGCGCCAGGCCATTTAGTCTGGTTGGCAATACTGATCGGTATGATGTTGTTGTCTTTAAAGGTCTTTACAGCCTTTAAGAATTCCGAATAGGTCTTGGGTACTTCAACGTTATACTTTTTGAATAATTCCTTATTGTAATAAACCGGAACTACGCCAAGGTCGTAGGCAATACCGTAATCCTTGCCGCCGAACTTTGTCATGGACAGGGCAGCCGGGAAGTAATTGTTTCTCCAGTTGTCCTTGTTCAATTGATCGGTGATGTCCAGTACCATTCCTTCCTTGACAAAGGCTTCCAGCCATCCGCCGCCCCAGGAGTGGAACAGGTCGGGAGCCTCACCGCTGCCCATGGCAACCTTCAGCTTGGTCTTGTAGGGATCGTTTTCTGCAGCAACTACTTCAACCGAAACATTCGGGTTGTCTTTTTTAAACCTTTCAACTGCAGCATCCACAACAGGTCCATACACCTTGCTGACCTGAAT
This sequence comes from uncultured Clostridia bacterium, assembly GCA_937873555.1. Lineage (GTDB taxonomy): Bacteria > Bacillota > Clostridia > Acetivibrionales > CALMWN01 > CALMWN01. The sequence continues at coordinate 5,096 of CALMWN010000521.1, read as the reverse complement.
GTGCCACACGGAAAGCTTTACCTTTTCACCCGCAGGCTTTTGATCCTTTGCCTGATCACTTGCCTGTTTAGCTTGATCTGCCGGCTGATTACCGCTTTTAGGACCGCATGCCGCCAGTGAAAGCAACATGGCAGCAATCAAAAAGCATGATACGATTTTTTTCATTTTAAACCCTCCTAATATATTGTGTGGTTTTTTTGAAAACTATTCTTATTATAGAGTAATCAGCACTCTAAAAAACTTAACTATTTTGATAAAATTGGACTATTTAACTATCTGGAGAAAACAGCTTGATACCCCTGCCTATGAGATCTATGAGGTAAGAGGAAGGCATATGGTTATCCTGGTACCGTTATTAAGCTTTGATTCGATATCAATATCATATTCGTTTCCATAAATGATCTGTATCCTTCTTCTTACATTATTAATACCTATTCCTGCAGAATCGGGATTCCCGTTCATAATCTCCGCAACCTTTTCTTCATCCATTCCCTTTCCGTTGTCTTCTATTACAAATATTCTCCTGTTCCCCTCAATATGGCACAGTATCTTAAGAGTCCCGCCTTCCTTGATAGGTTCAAAGCCATGTATCAATGAGTTTTCGACAAAAGGCTGCAGAAGGAATTTGGGTACGCTGTACTCAAACAGCTCCTCATCAATATCGTAAATAACACTGAATTTCCCTTCGAACCTTTTTGACATAATGTAAATATACCCTTTAATGTAATCAAGTTCCTGCTCAAACAGCACAAGCGAGTTTTTATTCTTTGCACTGAATTTCAGCATGGTTGACAGGCTCATAACCATCTCGCTTACTTCATCCTGCCCGTTCTGGATGAGCTTTAAATTCACGATGTTGAGTGTATTGTACATGAAGTGCGGATTGAGCTGAAGATTCAACGCATTTATCTCCGCTTCTTTTTCTCTGATTTTTATTTCATAGTTTTCCTGTATCAACCTCTGAATCTTTTCATTCATACTGTTGAATCTGTTAATCAGATTATTGAACTCCATACTTCGCTCCTCAGGGATTTTATTGCTAAAATCCCCATCACCCGTCTGCTTTATGGCTTTTGACAATTTTGTTATTGGTTTTGTTATTGTATCCGACACAAAATAGGAAATAAGTATAGGAATAATAGTTAAAACAATCACCAGATAAATAGAATTGATTTTCAAGGACGAAAAAATACTCCCAAGAAGGCTGTTATAATCTATCGCTATTACCGAAATCCAACCGGTTTCATTTGAAGTGTCATAGCAAATCAGCGTCCTTTTTCCGTCAATTTTTACGACCTCCCGGCCGCTCCCCTTCTCTGATACGCTTTCAAGCCATGGAAAAGACACTTTCGTGCCGATTTTATTTTTGTCCTGGTGGGAAACATATTGCCCGTCTTTTGTGATAACAAAGAAATAACTGTCCTTCATTGTAATACTGCTCTTGAAAATATCATGGTAGAGCTTTTCGTCGAAATTTACTATCAGAATAGGATTTTCATTAACTTCAGCACTTCCATTAATGTTCCTGACCTTCAGGTTGGCCGTCTTCATGTGCTGCAGCGCGGAAAACATATACTTGTGATCGCCATTATTATTGGAATCAAGCTGTCTGAATACATGAGAAAAGTCATAGGTGGGAAACCATTCAAGCTTCCCCTTTGCCTTAACTGCACTTGCATACAGTTCCGAGTTTTTAAAAGCATCTATCGGCAGATAATTTCTGTCATACCCTGAAGTCGAGCTGTAGCCGAACTCGTAAAAACTTGTCATCAGCTGCGCCGAGCTTATGTCCTGGGAGAACTGAAAATACTTGTTAAGGATTTTGGTCAGTTCAATATCCATTGAAACCATCTTGTAATTATTGTCCAGTTCCATGGAAGAGGATTTTTCAATAAATTCATTATCACTCATCAAATCCCAGCAGTCGTCCTTTATTTTCTTGAGTTTTGAATCAATTACTTCATTATTTTTCTTTACTATTTCATATACATTTTTTTGGGCAATATCAAAAATCATGTCCCTTGTCGAGGTATAATACCTTATCCCGATGACACACATAGGAACCGATATCAGAAAGATAAATGCCAGAATGAGCCTGGATCTGATGCTTGAATTCCTGAAATACTGAAATATCCTCTTCATCCATACTGATTTCCCATATTACAGATTACTCGAAACCTGCCTGTATTTATATGGAGAAATTCCTACCTCCCTTTTAAATATCCTGTTAAAATAAGCAGAATCCTTATAGCCTACTTTTTCCGATATGTCATAAACCTTGTAGTCGGTGCTTTTAAGCAGGTGCTGTGCTTTCTGTATCCTCACTGCCATAAGGTATTCCGAGAATCCTGTCCCCGCATAACTTTTAAAGATATTGCTGAAATACGAGTGACTGAAATGGAACTTATTCGCCACTGATTCAAGAGAAATATCCAAAGCATGATTTTCATCGATATACTTTTTGCATTTCCTGATAACAGCGTAGTTACTGCTGTTTTCCTTGTTATTCATGAACCCTGCCAATTTGCCTATTATATCGATAAAAACATACTTCAGTTCCTTATAGCTGTCACTCTCAAAAATATCATCCCTTATGCTTTCTACCAGGACATCATAGTGCTCGTCAACAAGTATGTTCTTGGCGACCTTCACCAGATTGATGGCGATATGATGCAGATATTCCTTAAGCTTCTGAGGTTTTATAGAATTATGTGTACCGATATACCTGTCGAAAACATCGCTGATGGCTTTAACAGTCATTTCATCTGCTGCCTTCAGGGTTATTGCGGATAATTCCTCTTCAAATGAATATATGTCCAACCTTTCCCTGCCCTTTTCGTAACTGATGCCTGAAAAATGGCAAATATCCCTGTTCCCTGAGATAAAGCTGTACTCCAGGGCTTCAGCCGCCTGCTCATAGCACTTTTTCAAATCATTCAGCATGTCTGATGACTTGTTGCCGGTGCCTATTACCAGCGCCAGTCCGAATTCATTCCTGATTGAATCGATAAAACCTTTAAGGATCCTTTCGTTCCTGTCGGACTGCAGATTGAAATCATTCCCGGAAGTCAATATGGTTATCATGACTTCCGGGTTTTTCTCCGAAAAGAAGGATATTGAATGTCCAATGGGATTCAACACTTCTTTCATCATAAACTTGAAATGCTGCTGCAGGCTTTTAAATTCCTCGCTGTTGTACATTGCCGCCGTGCGTTTGTATTTTCTGATTTTTGTAGCTATAACGGCAATATTCTGCTTATAGGGGAAAATATCCAATATTTCTTCTATACCACCCGGGTCCAGTTCATTGCTTATCCATCCGTTCAGCTGATGGTCTATATATACCGGAAGAGTGTTTTCAAGCTTTTTGATCATGCCGATTTTGTGATTCTGTTCTGATTTTTTTTGTTCCAGCTTCTCCTCAAGACGGTTGAGAATTCCCTCTATGTCTGTCTTTGATACGGGCTTCAACAGGTATTCGGATACTCCGAAATTAATTGCCTTTTGTGCGTACTGAAACTCACCGTAACCGCTTAATATTACGATTTCAGGCTTTTGTTCCGACCCTGCAACTTTTTCTATAAGTTTGAGCCCATCCATTACAGGCATCCTTATATCCGTTATCAATACATCAATGGAATTTGACGCAAGAAAGCCGAGTGCTTCGTTGCCATCAGAAGCCTCAAAAACCTCATAGCCGGTCTTCATGCTTTTTATTATGCTCGCCAGCGTTTTAACCTGCCAGGGCTCATCATCAACAATCAATACTTTCAACATAAGGTACCCCACACCATACTCGTAAAAAATCCCGAAGGTAAAAGAAAAAATATGTGACTATGAAAACAAAGTTTTGACGAAGTGGCCACAAAAATTGTCTATAACAAGCATACCATTGATGAGGTGCCCAATCAAGTTCCTTACAGCCTGGTAATAGCAGGGAGACGCCGGCCATATGTTTTTTGACCGGCCCTGCAATCAACCCTTGCAGGATTTTATCCCCGATGCCAGGTCCATATCCCTTTCAACATCTTTTGTATAATAGGGCCAACCGAATGTCTGCTTTGTTCTTGCCATTTTATAAGGCATATAATGGCGCGACCAAATCTCCGAAAGCCTTCTCCAGCATGCAATTCCTTCTTTCAAATGTAGTAGTGCGGAATCTTTCAGCTCCTGCTCACCTGTGTTTTCGTAGACAGCAAGCTTCAGAGCGGCTGAAAATTTGTTCTCATAATAGCTTCCAAGCTCGACCCATGCCTCGAGATCATCCAGGGTGCAGCCCAGTTCACCATCCATATATTCCTTGTGTATGCCGGATTTCAGCAGAGTCAGCAGCTCACTCACCTTTTTCGCAGACTTGCCAATAATTGAAATTACGTCCAATGGGGTTTCTCCGGTTAATTTCCTGCCGGCCGCCATTGCGTCTGCATATTCCCTTACCCCCACTGTTCCTATACCCGGCATGGGCTTTCCGTTCATGAAATCCAGGATGGACTTGAAGCCATAAACTGAAAGAAGGCTCTCAGGATGCCATTGAAAGTCATAATTTATCCAGAAAAGGCGGTTTACTGCAGGTATTATCCTTGAGGCCCACATAAAAGCCGTGAAAAGCTGTTCACCCCACTGCTTTGAATAATGCTTCCCGAACTTTTCAACCCAGACACTGTCAGGCAGGTCGGGGTTATAGCCCAATCTTCCAAGCAGCTCAAACTGGTACCATTGCTTCTGGAAATCGTATCTCCACGTCTTATGAACGTGATTTACATGCTGGATGTCTTCCGCCCACAAATAACCGTCCGCGCCCCAGTAAAATCCATGTACATAGGGCTTGGCCATGCCTTTCACATAAGCCCGTATGTAACCGGGATCACCCCATCTTAGAGTATTTATATCATCATTTCTTACCGTATAGATTATCTTCACATCGCTAAAATCCATACCCTCCCATGCCTTCCACAATTCCTCGAATTTCGGCAGTGGATGAGAGTACATGTGAGCATTGGAATATTTCCAGCTGATGAACTTCCTATCTCCCGGATATTTATCGATGAACATCTCCTTGGTAATTTTCCCGTTGCTCATATTGGTCCTGTGTATGA
>CALMWN010000520.1 GCA_937873555.1 uncultured Clostridia bacterium | reverse complement strand
TGAGCCATCCTATAAGCCAATTCCCCATCATCAGGAGAAATCTTCGAATCTATCAATGCGTAAAACTTTTTGTCAAAGCTTTTCGAACCTTGTGCCTCTTTTAGTAATCTCAGTGTAGTCCCAAAACTGATTTCTTTTTTTTCAGGATAACGGTGGAATGCTCTTAATGTTGCAAGTAAAAACAGCTTTTCTTCAAACTCTCTGCCCATTTTAATCTCGTTGAATGGAATAGTTTTATAAAACGCTGCAATAGCTTCATTCCTGGAATCTTTCAATTGAAGGCCGATACATCGCTTTAAAGCTGCTTTTTCCCCGGATGTAAGATTTTCAAGTCTCTCCAGAAAAACTTGTTTCCAATCTCTTTTTTCTTCATTCATCTTAACTCCCTCCTTTATTTTTTATAGAATTAGGTTTCATGTCAGTATTTAACAAGCTTGATAATTCAATCCCAAGCCACTTTTCAGCTTCAACTGATGCAACAATGGTTGCCGAGTCAGAGCCTAATCTTTGAGAAAATTTAACAAATACAGCGTTTGCAGTGCTTACAAGTTTTTTGCTTGTTTCATTATGTAAATCGATTCTCCAATCATTATTTTCAATGTTTACTTCACATAATGCCGGTATAAAGGTATCAAAAAAGTACTCCCTCATTCGTGAAAAGAAATTGACTTGAGCCTGGCTAATCAGGTTGTATCTTTCAGACATATTCTTTTTACCCTTGCTTTTATTTTTAAATAAATTGACAAATACTACACTTAGTTTCCTCTTCAATATTGCTGCAGCTTCTTCAATACTTTGAATTATCAATTTTATTTCACGACTTTTTTCATCATTTTCTATAACATCAAATCTCAAACTAAAGGTCTCATTGAACCATTCACAGACTTTTGCATTGTCTGTGCTCAGACTGAACAACTCAAGCTCCATTTTTCTCACACCTTCATTTTTACGCAATTGCTTATTATTAATATATTGGAAAACCGTCAAGGGTTTTGAAACATCTCCAAAAGCAATTCCTGCCAAATCACGCCATGCAGAGTCCTCTGCAGAAGGCTTTATCGATTTGATTTCTTCCTTGTTTTTCTTATTTACTCTTGTGTAACCCACATGAGGATCTATCCACTTATTACCTGAATCACTTGAGCCTTTGTCATTTGAATTCCAGCCTTGGCTGAACCAGATTTTTCTTATTAATATTTCAGATTTCTTCCCACTAAAAGTGCAAGTTCCACTTTCTGCATCCGGAATAAGACATATTCTCCTGGCAGTCCAAGTAAGCCCTCGTAAATATGAAGTTAACGGTACGACTTTCTTTGGTATAATCTTGGTCTTATCCCTCCATGCAACCGGAGGGTAGTACATCTCCTTTCTCATCTCACTATTTTCAATTTGCTTTTCACAAAGTGTATTAACAAGAATTGATTCAAACATATTTTCTTTTTTAATTAATACGAACCAGGGGGGCGTATTATTTATACCACTTGGATATTCTTGTACCATAGCCAATGCAAAAACGTTTACTGCACACAATGCCCTTATACAGACTGCCGGGCAATATGCATGTTCATTCTCTGGTAAATGTAAAAAATGAGTATGGTTGTTTCCGCTTGGAATCTCATTAAAAATATTCGCTACTGACTTTTCCTTATCATATAGTGAATCATAAGCGGTTTGAAGAAATGGAAAGCTTTTATCAAACAAATCAAAACAGTTACATCCCATTTCAACTTTACAATCAGCTATATATTTTTTTATTTTTCCTATGTCAAAGCACCTTGCTTCCAAAAGTTGACCCATGTCTTTTACGGTCTTTGGACGGAATACATCTGTTACGAAAGCTATTAGGAGTCTCATTATCCCATAGCGGACAAGCGGAGACGGATCCGTTATATCCTTTATTTCATTGGCATTCTCAAACAGATCCAATAACCCATATTCTTTAGTTGAACCATCTGTCATAACAACAGGAATCCATTCCTCATTTAGTACATCAAACATTTGTATCCCTCCTTATAATAATTCCTAAAAATTTATTATCTTCGAGAAACCACGTTTCTCCTGAGTTTGACTTCCATTCATAAATCAACTTGCCATTCATGTTTTTCATTGGAATCACTAAAGCAAGCGAAAGCTTTCCTTTGCCGTATTCATATTTTTTATAGCCTGATACCGGCTTATTTGTGGGTACTTTCCATAATGGAATGGAGACAGATTTCATCAGTAGTTCCTTTGCCAGATTTTTATTCCAGTATTCTTTGTATTTAATCCTTTCAAACAGTGTTTCCTCTACTAGTATAAGCATCTTACTGTCTTCACCGGAGCGCGTTTTAGCCTTGATAATATCATCACTTTCACTGTCTTCATTCAGTTGCTGTGCATACTTTAATGTAAATTCATCCTCTGAAGGCTTCCCTAAGAGTATTCTTTTGGCATCCTCAGCCATTTTATGTTTTCTTGTTTCCATCCCGGCCCAAAATCTTTTGCCAATATCATCTCTAGGCGATTCTGTTTCGTAAACAGCCTCTATCAAGCAACGTATGTCATTTGGGACACACAAATAATCAGGTAGGTTTATATGAGTTTTATATAAAAGCCAGGGTGAGTAGACTTTCTCATTCACATCATAAGCATATCCATCCTTTGGCAGCAAAACCACAAACTCTGCGAACTCATATCCATGAGGGCGACTTCGTCCAGGGTGTCTATGCAGCCGTCCCATCCTCTGTAAAAGAAGATCCATCGGAGCTATGGAACTAATCATCCAATCAAAGTCCAAGTCAAGGCTTTGCTCTACAACTTGCGTGGCTATCAAAATTATTGGTTTCCTTTGCTTATTGATACTCCTTTTATCAAACAATTCCAAGCACTTTTCTTCTATTAATTTTCTTTCACCCAATGTGAATCTTGCATGGAAAAGCATTGTTTCTATATCAGATTCAGATTCCGCAATTATATAATGTATCTTCTCAAAAAGTATTTGGGCTTCATTTACAGTATTGACTATTATACAAGCACACCCGCCATCTTTTTCAATTCTATTTATGGCAAATCTGGCTATAGAATCCCAATCTCCCAATGACTCAATCCTATTAATCCTTATTGTTTTCTCCTTATACTCTCCCTCAACTGCATATGAAGATTCATCTCCATTAAAGCCAACATGACTGATCACTGGATAGGTGTCAGAATATATGCAGTTATTATTGCCGCCATAGGATTTTAACAGTTCCTTTCTTTTGTTTGCAGGCAAGGTAGCCGATAACAAAATGATGGGTATTTTGAGCATTTTACACCATTCCAGCAATCTTACGATTATTGTCTCCATAAAAATGTCATAAGCATGTACTTCATCAATGATAAGAATCTTTTGCGATATTCCCAGCAACCGTAGAACACCAAAGCGCATTCTTAAAACAGCACCCATAACCTGATCCACAGTTCCGACAGCCCAGGGCTTAAGCAGTCCGACCCTGTTTGGAGCAAACCACCTTTGTGCGGCCTTTTGTAATTCATTATCATCTGAGTTATTAAGCTTTTCAATAAAATCGTCAGAGTAATCGTTTGCTGGTTCTTCCATTACCCAGGAAGTTGAGTGAATAAGTTTTATAGTTTCTTCTACTTCCATGTCATGTTTTAAAAATCTGTTTAATCTGTCATACATCTGATTGCTGGTAGTAGCAGTTGGAAGCGCAAAATAAAGGCCACTTTTATTCATTTGATTCATCCATTGCATGGCAATATAAACAGCTGT
>CALMWN010000519.1 GCA_937873555.1 uncultured Clostridia bacterium | reverse complement strand
TGCTCACTGTGACCCGGATTTGCTCCTGGGAGATGATTCCAGGCTCAAGTCATTCAAAAAAGCTTTGAGCGACAGAGGAATTATTATCAGCGGTTTAAGCTGTCACGGCAACCCTCTTCATCCCAACAAAGATATCGCCGTCAAATTCCATGAGACTTATTTGAAAACCGTAAAACTGGCACAGAAGCTTGAAGTTGGAGTTGTCAACCTTTTTTCCGGCTGCCCCGGAGATTCTGAAAATGCAAAATATCCAAACTGGCCTGTGGCACCCTGGCCTGGTGATTATCCCGAGATTTTCAACTGGCAGTGGGAAAACAAGATCATTCCTTATTGGAAGGAATGGGGCAAGTACGCTGAAGATCATGGTGTCAAACTTGCATTCGAAATGCACGGAGGTTTTTCGGTACATACTCCCGCAACTCTTATGAAGCTGAGAGACGCTGTCGGGGAAGTTATTGGGGCGAACTTTGATCCCAGTCATATGTTCTGGCAGGGAATCGATCCTGTAGCTGCCATCAAGCTGCTCGGCAGGGAAAAAGCCATATACCATTTCCATGCAAAGGACAACATCATTGATACCGATAATGCCAACTTCAGGGGAATGCTCGACACAACAAGGTTTGACGATATGGCCAACAGACCATGGATGTTCAGGACAGTAGGTTATGGGCATGATGTCAAGGTATGGAAGGACATGGTAAGCGCTTTGCGCCTTGTGGGATACGACCATGTACTGAGTATCGAGCACGAAGATTCACTGATGTCCATAGAAGAAGGCTTCGACAAGGCTGTAACGTTGTTGAAGGAGATAATACTGGAGCAGCCGCTTCCAAAAATGTGGTGGAATTAAAAGACGAATTGATAGAGGAGTTGATCAAATGTTCAGGGTCGGCATCATAGGGTGCGGAAATATTTACAGAATGCACGCAGTTACATTGAGTACAATGGAAAATGTAAAAATCGTTGCGGTGTGTGACAACAAGGAGGACAGGGCCAAAGATGCAGCACAGAAGTATGGCTGCAAGTATTATACAGACTATAAGGAAATGATTCAAAAAGAGGATTTGGATGTGATACATATCTGCACTCCTCACTATCTGCACCCGGAAATGGCTATAGAAACCGCCAGGAATGGGATAAACATATTAACGGAAAAACCCATGTCAATAAAGCTGGAAGATGCAGAGGCAATGATTAAGGCCGCAAAGGATAACCATGTAGTTCTGGGTGTAATATTCCAGAACAGGTACAACCCGGGTTCAAAGCTGATAAAACAGACCCTGCAATCCGGAAAACTTGGGAAACTGATTTCAGGCAGGGCACTGGTTGCCTGGAGCAGATCTGATGAATATTACAGCAAAAGCGACTGGAAGGGAACCTGGGAAAAGGAAGGCGGCGGTGTCATCATCGACCAGGCAATTCACACACTTGACCTTCTGAGGTGGTTTGTTGACGATGAAATCGAATATGTAGATGCAAATATCTCCAACAGGGCACATGAGATTGTTGAAGTGGAGGATTCCGCCGAGGGTGTGATCAAGTACAAAAACGGGGTTTTAACCGGCTTCAATGCAATAAATTATTACGGATATGACGCACCGGTGGAAATTGAATTATACTGCGAAAACGGTGTTGCGCAAATGACAGGACATCACGCACTGATTAAATTCAACGATTTTACCGAAATATCCGCCGACAGGAATCCCAATGAAGGAGAGCACTACGGGAACGGCTATAAGAGATATTGGGGCAGCGGGCACAAGGAACAAATCAAGCAATACTATGCTGCTCTTGAGAACAAAGCACCTTTGGACGTAACCGGGGATGAAGCTGTAAAAACACAGCGGATGATATGTGCGATATATGATTCCGGCAAATCCAATAAAAGAATTTATTTCAACAAGGAAAGGTGAATTATAAAATGGGTAATGAAATCAGAGTAACAGTATGGAATGAATTCCGCCATGAAAAAATCAATGAAAAGGTAGCCGATATTTATCCCGAGGGGATACATGGCGCTATTGCAAAGTTTCTCCAAGCACAGCCTGATATAAATACAAGGACCGCTACTCTCGACGAGCCCGAGCATGGCCTTACCGATAACGTGCTCAATAATACGGATGTGCTTATCTGGTGGGGGCATAAGGCACATAAAGAGGTTAGTGATGAAATCGTTGAAAAAATTTACAAAAGAGTTCTGGATGGTATGGGTATAATCCTGCTGCATTCCGCACATTTCTCAAAGATATTCAAAAAGCTCATGGGCACCAGCTGTGATTTGAAGTGGAGGGAGGCCGGCGAAAAGGAAAGACTCTGGGTTGTGAACCCCGGGCACTTGATTGCAGAAGGACTGGGTGAATATATTGAAATACCCCATACCGAAATGTATGGAGAAAGGTTTGACATACCTCAGCCGGATGACCTTGTCTTCATAAGCTGGTTTGAGGGTGGAGAGGTCTTCCGCAGCGGTTGCTGCTACAACAGGGGCCGCGGAAAAGTATTCTATTTCCGTCCCGGACATGAAACCTTCCCTATTTATTATCAACCGGAAGTACAAAAGGTCATTACAAATGCGGTGCGTTGGGCAAAACCCGCCGGAGGACCTGCACCGAAGTTCGGGAAGGCTGCACCCATAGAAAACATAACGGTTTATGAGGGATAGTGCCATTTCACAAAATTTATTTTCAGAAATAAATTTTGCTTTCGGCAGGTTTTATCGGATGCGCTTTTTAACATTTTAAAGATTAGAAATTTGTTATGTTAAAAAGCACTAGATTGCGAAGGGGCGACCGTTGGCCGCCCCTTTTTAAACGGGTGGACAGAGTCGTCCACCCCTACATAATACCATGTAACCGCAAAAATAATATCATCACATCACAACAGAGGCATCAGTGCGGCTGCAGGTATGACTGCAACCAGCGCGGCAATTACTGCATAGTCCGTCTTTCTCATATCGATTTTCCTGTAGTATGATCTCGGCCCCGAGGCAAATCCTCTTGCCTCCATTGATATCGCCATCTTTTCCGTCTTTTTTACCGATGATACCAGAAGCGGTATGGCAAGAGGTATAATTATCACAAGCTTCTTAAATGGATTCCTTGTATCAGAATTATAGCCTCTGGACATCTGAGCCTGCAGAATCTGCTCCATCTCTTCCATAAAGGTTGGGATAAACCTCAAAGCGGTTATGAACATGAACGCATACTTAAATGGTATTTTGAGCTTTTCAACAAGTACAACCACCATATCTGTCATCTGGGTCGTCATCATCAGTATTGGTATTGTGGACACAGTGGCAACCATTCTGAACGACATGACCAGGCTCATATCAAGTCCGGTATCCGTTACCCTCCCGATATTGAAATAGGGAATTGCATAAAACAGGGTCTTGCCCTCATCAACAAAGAATATCTGAAAAATAATCAATAAAAATGAAAATATAAACAATGCCTTAATTACGGGCAGAATTTGCCTTAATATACCGCTGATTGATGCTATGAGCAGATTACTCAGCAAAATTATAAAAACAGCAAGCGGATCGTTGAACAAAAAGCTCATGATAAGGACCGTAAATGTCCATAATATTTTTGTTATGGGATTTAACCTGTGGAAAAAGGAATCGGCTTTTATATATTCAACCATTGCTGGCATCTTCTTCACCTTCCAGATAAGAAATTATTTCGTCAAACATATCTTCTACGGTATACGTACCCTTAAAGAAACCCTGTTTATGAAATCTTTTAGCCAGCAAATACACCTGGGGAGGCTGAAGGTTTGAAAGAGCCAGGCTCTCCTCCCTGCCGAGCACCTCTTCTGCAGGACCATCCTCAATTATCGTGCCGTTATGAAGGACAATAACCCTTTTCGCATATTTAGCGACAAGCTCCATATCATGAGTCACCATGATAACTGTTTTACCCTGTACATTCAATTCCTTGACCAGTTCCATTATTTCAATCCCTTCGCTGTAATCCTGGCCCGTTGTGGGTTCGTCCAGAACCAATACCTCGGTTCCCATGGCCAATACCGAAGCAAGGGCAACTCTTTGTCTCTGCCCCTTGCTGAGGGAAAATGGGTTGGTTTTAAGGTACTGCTCTATTCCCACCTTTTCTGCGGCTCCATATACCAAATTCTCGATGCCGCTGTGTTGTACCCCCAGGTTTTTCAATCCGAAAGCAATTTCTTCGTACACAGTTGGGCAAAAAATCTGGTGGTCGGGATTTTGAAACAGAAAACCTATTTTTTTTGCAAGGACACTGGTTTTGGTCTTTGCAGCATCCAGCCCGCAAATGGTTATATTGCCCTGCGACGGCTTTAAAAGACCGTTTAAATGCTTCAGCAGTGTGGTCTTTCCGGCTCCGTTCTGGCCGATTACAGCTGCGAATTCTCCGCTTTTAATTGTAATATTCAGATTTTTAAGCACCTTGTTACCGTTCTTATACTGGTAACTTAAGTTGTCTATCCTGATCATATGCCATCCCCCGGAACCGTTTACCTTCTCCTATCTTCTTTTACCCGATAACACCTTGCTTATTACAAGGTAGGCTTCATCAATATTTATCGGAAACTCACCCTGATACAGCCCTTCCTTTTTCAACATGTCCACCAGACGTGTTACAGGTGGACAATTTACTCCGATTTCCTTAAGCTTCTCCTGATTTGCCAGTATGGCCCTGGTAGGCCCGTCAAGTATGATACCGCCTTTTTCCATAACAACAAGCCTTGAGCAGAATTCAGCAAGATATTGAATCTTTTGCTCAACTACAACCACCGTAACATTGTATTCCATATTCAGCTTTCCAAGAGTGTTGAACACATCCATGCTTCCCTTCGGGTCAAGCTCAGATGTGGGTTCATCCAAAACAAGTATTTTAGGACGGAGGGCTATTGCAGCCGCGATAGCAACCCTTTGCTTCTGTCCGCCTGACAGCTGTGCCGTGGAAGAGTGCCTTAATTCCGGAATTCCTGCCATCTCCAGGCTTTCTTTTATCCGTACGGCAATTTCCGTCCTGGGAATATTCAAATTTTCAAGTCCGAAAGCAATTTCTTCATCTACCATGGAGGATACAATCTGCGCCTCAGGGTCTTGAAAAACACTCCCTACCGAATATGCAATACTTGCACAGTTGTTCTCAACAGTATCCTTGCCGTCCACTCTGACTTCCCCGTAAAAGTCCCCGCGCTGGAAATGAGGGATCACTCCGTTCAAGCACAAGGTCAGTGTAGACTTCCCCGCGCCGGTGGACCAATGACACCGACAAACTCACCTTCTTTAATGTTAAGGTTTATATTGTTCAGTGCCGGTTCAGTTGAATCATTATAGAAAAACGACAAGCCTTTTATGTCAATCATAATTAATCCTGCTTTCCGGTGGCTGCTTTGACCGGGTAATAAATCAATTGTGCAATTATTGTATTTGCTATGGCCGTTGTGATAACAACGGTAAGCAGGAATGTAAATGCCGGATTCTTAGGTGTTTTAACAAAAAGTATCAAAAACTTCAATACCGATACATAAGTCACTCCACTCGCTATAGTACCCAGGAAGGTAACCAGTGCGGGCTTGAAGGTGATTTTGTTGAAGGAAAATCTGAACGGCGCCTTTACCAGTGCATACGCAACCAGTGCACCTACAGGCTCGCTGATAAAATTAATGTAAGGAATCATTGACTTGGTGGTAAAATGACAAACAGCTGCCGATACCAGGCTTATGAAGGTTGAGTGCAGAGAAAACAATAATTATTATAAAAACAAAAATAGTCAGGATTAACCTGACTATAAAATTTACAGTTATTTCAGGCTCATCTCATCTCGTCTAGATTATTCTCTGCATATCTCAACTCAACTCATCTCGTTTAATATTAACACGGCATTTTGAATATGTCAATCATCTGTCCATGCAAATTTTCACTGATATCTGTAATCCAAAACCCTTTTGCTCTTTTTTTCGCTTCTTGGAAGCTCTCCGATATCTATAACCTCGGCTTCTATATGTATGCCGACTTTCTTCTTGAACTGGTCAACAATTCTCTCACGGATGTCATTCCCTGATGAATTATGATCCTTTTCCACTCTAAGCGTCATTACATCCTTGCCGTTTATATGGTTTATCACCACCTGGTACTCGCTGCTTGCCCCATTGATATCCCTCAATAATTCATCAATTTGCCCCGGATAGATATTAACACCCTTTACCTTGATCATGTCATCCGTCCTGCCCATGATGATGTCATGCCTTGGATATGAGGAGCCACAAGCACATTCTCCCGGTATTATGCGTGTCAGGTCACGGGTTCTGTACCTTAGAAGCGGAGCTCCTTCCTTTTTCAGGGTGGTTATGACCAGCTCACCGTATTCTCCATCCTTGACTGGCTCACCAGTAACAGGATCTATAACCTCAAAGTAGAGATAATCATCCCAGTAATGCAATCCTGAATGATACCCGCAGTCAATTGATATACCCGGGCCATAAATCTCTGTAAGTCCATAAATGTCATATATCTCTATGCCCAACTCGTTTTTTATCCTGCCGCGCATTTTTTCTCCCCAGCGCTCCGACCCGAATACACCTTTTTTCAGATGGATTTGCGAGCGGATACCCCTTTTTGCCACTTCCTCCGCTATCAGAAGTGCGTATGACGATGTGGCAACAAACACAGTTGTTTTAAGGTCTACCATCATCTGGAGCTGTTTTTCGGTATTGCCCGGGCCCATTGGAACAGCCATGGCGCCTACTCTTTCAACACCCGCCTGAAAGCCTATCCCTGCAGTCCAGAGGCCATATCCTGGAGTAATCTGGACCCTGTCGCGAGGGGTAACGCCTGCAAGTTCAAAACACCTTGCCATCATTACCGCCCAGTCTTTAACATCGTTTTCGGTATATGGGATTATTACCGGTTTTCCCGTAGTCCCCGAGGAGGAGTGGATCCTTACGACTTTTTCGTCCGGAACAGCCTGAAGCCCCAGCGGATAAGCGTCTCTTAGCTCTTCCTTGGTGGTAAACGGAAGATGCCTGATGTCGTCAAACGATTTGATATCGTTGATATTTATGCCCGAAGTCTGGAATTTGTTTTTATAAAACGGACTTTCCTCTGCCAACCTTCCCAGCAGTTCTTTAAATGAATCAAACTGACCTCTTCTCATCTTATCTCATTCCCCTGTTCTTAATATTAAAAATCCTCAACTGTTCTATTTTCTTTTATATTCAAGGCCTGTATTGAAGGCCTTCTTATTCAGTTCAACATACCTGGGAGACACATTTTCACAAATAATACTCTCCAGGTCATCCTTATCGAACGGTAAAAACCCTGCTGCTGCCGCAACTCCCAGCAGCACAACATTTAAAGCCTTTACTGAGCCTGCTTTTTCAGCCAGGGCATATCCATCCAACATTACGGTTTCAGATGAATTTGTTCTTATAAATGCATTGATCGGATCAATTGCATAGGTAACAGTATCCAATGAAGCGGTAACAGGCTTTATCACGCGGGTATTCACCACACTTCTGCCGCTTGGGGCAAGCCTGTTGATGTTTCTGGCAGCTTCAGACGGTTCGAAACCTATCAGCAAATCAGCAGTTCCATATGGAATTATCGGGCTGGCCTCTTCGCTGCCGATCCTCACATGGCTTACTACACATCCACCCCTTTGTGCCATTCCTATCGTTTCGGAGGTACGCGCATAATAGCCCGCTTTAATGGCTGCAGCAGCAAGCAGTCTTGATGCCAGTACTGTTCCCTGTCCTCCGACTCCGGCAATCAATATATCGAATTTCATCCTTCAGCACCTCCTATAGCTCCTGTAGGACATACCTGGGAGCAAAGAGTGCAGCCATAGCACAGGGATGATTCTATTTCCACCTTTCCGTTGTTGATGCTTATGGCAGGACATCCTATTTCCCTTATGCATCTTTTGCAAAGTGTACATTTTTCGTTGATCTTCTGTATGTTGGACGGCTTGAACAATGCAATACAGGGAGCTTCAAAAATAACGGCAGATGGCCCGTTGAAGACAACAGCTTCTTTTGCAGCTTCAACAGCCTCCTTCTGGTTCAATGGGTTTACCCTGGTTATTTTCTTAACTCCGCAGGCCTTAAGCAGGTTATATATGTCTATCTTTTCAGATATGCTTCTCATCATGGTCTTGCCGGTTCCGGGGTGGGGTTGATGCCCGGTCATGGCAGTTGTGCTGTTGTCCAGGATAATAACGGTAATGTCGGTGTTGTTGTAGACGGCATTTATTATGCCTGGAATACCGGTATGGAAGAAGGTTGAATCCCCTATAAAGGCTATATGCCTGACATCAGGCTCAACTCTCTGCAATCCCTGGGCGATCGTTATCCCCGCTCCCATGCATAGGCATGTATCAACCATTTCAAGGGGTTTTGCATTCCCAAGAGTGTAACACCCTATATCACCGGTAAAGACAGCCTTCTGCTTCTTCAGAGCAGTTTTTACGGCATAGAACGACGCCCTGTGCGGGCAGCCTGCACATAATACCGGAGGTCTGACCGGGAGCTCCGGCGGAACTGCAGGACTTTTTTCACCGGCAGGAATGCCGACAAACCCTGCGATAGCCGCTTTAATCAATTCATAGCTGTATTCACCCGCAAGAGGGAGATGTCCCGTCTTTTTACCCAATACTTTCGGCCTGCCGCCGTTTAAAGCAGCAAGTTCCAGAAGGCTTTCCTCAATTACCGGGTCCAGTTCCTCAAGTACCATAACCTCATCAAGCCCCTTGATAAACTCAGTGCCCAATTCTTTGGGAAAGGGATAAGGTGTTCCGACCTTCAGCAATTTTATATCAGAATTTATTGAAGAAAGAACTTCCCGTGCATATGAGTAAGCTATTCCTGAAGCGGCAATACCCCTGCTTCCGCTTCCGGTTACCCTGTTATATTGAAGACCGGAGAAGATACCGCTAAGCTTTTCCTGCATTGCTTCAAGCTGCACATGCTTCCTATATGAAAGGCTTGGGAATATAGTCCAGCGAGGATCCTTGACAAAGCCCTCAGCCTTGTGCCTTTCTCCCGGTACGGAAATCTCCAGGGTGCTGCACGAGTGGCATACCCTTGTAGTAGGTCTGAAAAAAACCGGCAGCCCAACCTGTTCCGACAGTTCAAAGGCCGATTGAATCATATCATAGGCTTCTTCCGGTGAAGACGGATCAAACACCGGCAAATTGGAAAACCGTGCAAAGTGCCGTGTATCCTGTTCCGTCTGTGATGAAAACGGACCCGGATCATCAGCTGCAAGAACCACCATCCCGCCTTTGACTCCTATATATGAAAGGCTCATGAGTGGGTCTGAAGCCACGTTAAGTCCTACCTGTTTCATGGTTACCAAAGACCTTGCGCCTGTATAGGCAGCCCCGGCGGCTACTTCCATGGCAACTTTTTCATTGACTGACCATTCGACATATATATCTCCGGGATTATTCCTTGCTATAGTTTCGAGAACTTCTGTGGAAGGTGTTCCGGGATATCCGGTAACAACATTGACTCCAGCCTTTATCGCACCTAAAGCAATAGCCTCATTCCCCATCAACAGTTTTACAGACATTGTGACCTCCAAAACACTGCTCTAACGAATATTATTAAAATTATAAGTCAAATTTTATCGGAAGTAAAGCTTAAGGGTAAACAGTTCTATTTCTTGATGAAATCCTCGCGGTACGGATTGAACATATCAAGCAATATGCCCTTTTCCCGGCATTTGCAACCATGCACCACGTTCGGGACGCTGAGTTCGGATGCATAAAAAAACGGTTTATCCATAACAACGCTCCATCTCTTTTGTAATAGAAGTTTCAAAATGGCAAAATGCAAATAATTCTCATATTTCAACCTTTAAGTGTAATTTTCTTCAACTGCTTTACCAGCAGCACACCAATAATGCCCGGAACTACCTGCCCAATGCACAGGCTGACAGCCAAAACCGGATACGGCACATGGATCAGGTATGAAAGCCAAACCGGGACCATCAGTCCGGGAATGAATATTATTGGCAAAGCTATCAGCCAATCACTTAAATTATACCTTTTAATCAAATACACTATGGTCGCCGTCGCTAATCCTACTATGGCGCCACCTGCCATATCAAGGGGTCCGAGCCCTCCCATGACGGTATTGCTTATCAGATTGGCCAGCCCCAGAGGTACAACCAGAAAGGGATACAGATAGCTGAGGGAATACAGGCTGGTTGCTATCCTGATCTGATATTGGCCGAAAGCAAAAGACTGTGTGTAAAACATAACAACAACATAAATTGCAATAATAATGGCTGACAGAGTCAGTTTTTTAACAGGATTCATAATAACCTCCAAAATTTGATAAATAAAATATATATAGGATGAATCATTTTATATCTCCAGATGTGCACCCTTGCGTCCGGCATAGCTGCAGCACCCGATAGCTCCGTTGAATTGAGGCTCTGCAAGGACAATCACTTCATCATAATCGTTTTTCAAATAACTTCCGAGTGCAGTATTGAAAGCAACCCCACCGGACAGCACAAGCTGTTTTCCTTTGAACCTGGATAAAAGAGGCTGCAGTCTTTTATACAGCGAATAGTTGACCCCCGCGCACAGGTTTTTCATGTCGGCACCCTCCACAATTTTCGCTATCAGCTCCGATTCTGAAAAGACAGCGCAGGTAGAGTTGAGTTCCACAGGATTCTCATGGTACCTGCACATTTCTTCCAGCGGTATTTCAAGGATGGCAGACATATTCTCAAGATACCTTCCACAGGAGGCAGCACACTTTTCATTCAACTCCAGGTCGGCAGCAATCCCTTTCTCAACCTTCACCACCTTTACATCCTGCCCTCCCACATCCAGCAGAATGAAGTCCTTTAAGCCCGTCTGGTAAAGTGCCCCATATACATGGGCTTTTATTTCATTGATGGGCTTGAACATTTTAAGGTTTGTGGTATTTCTGCCATATCCCGTCGAAACAGCTCTTTCCATGCTTCCTATACCGAGTCTGTCAAGGTCGGCAACAAGCTCACCGTCGTACGAACAATAGTCCTTATAAAAAGTTATTGTGCTTAATTTGGTTTTATAAGTAATTTCACTGTTTTCCATTACAACTATTTTTACTTCCCTGCTACCAAGGTCAATGCCCAGAACTCTCAATTCCCCACCTCCTTAAGGTCCAAAAGCATATCCATAAAAGCCTCAAGCCGAAGCTTCGTCCGCGCATCAAGGCGGTTGAGCTTATCTCCCTCCAGAGTCAGTACAGGAATATCCAATTCCTTTTTGATTACAACATCCTCTATCGACCTATGGCAAAACGCCTGTGTATAATGTATTATCCCATCAAGCTTCCTTATTCCTGCCTGTTTTTTGATTTCTTCAAGCCGGAACTCCAGATCATACGGATAAGTATAGTCCATGTACTGGCTGTATATGTCTCCTGCCTCAGCAGCCCTGGGAAACGCAAATTCCCGCTGCACTTCATTATAGACAAAGCGTGCGCCGAAGCCTTCAACATAGTTGTATATATCACAGGTTATCGGAGGCACTCCGATATATCCCAGCCTCAATTTTATGTCCATGGCAGGTCTCTTTTCCATTTCGCCTATTGCACCTTCCAGTTCTTTTGCATAACCCGAAAAGTTACCGTTGAAGTCACTCAGCGATACCTGGTAAAGATGATTTTCAAAGCCTGTAGCTTTGCTGTCCATATACGTAAGTTCGTCAATTTTCCTGGCAAGCATCCTGACATAAAGAAGCTCATTTCTGACGGCTTCCACCTGGCCGGGTGTGACCTTGAAGGCATTCATGAAAGCATCGATGGATTTTTTTATATCTGCAAGTGTATGGTCATGCGGATAGGAAAATGTATTTACTTTTATTCCCTCTGACTTTAAAACCTCTATAAGTGCCCTTGTGTTGGAGCAATCACCCTCCATTACCCCAATGACCTCGGATATGCCATTCTTCCGGCAGACACCGTATATTCCCTTTATCCAGGCGCATGAGCTCTTGGGAAACCCTTCCCTTTCAGCAAGGTCGATGTATTTATCATAATCCTCCGAGGTGATAAAAACATTGTTGAGGTCAACAACCTTGTAGCCTGCTGCAATTAAAACCTCTGAAGGCACAGTCGTCGTTATTCCTATTGCTTTCAAAAAACCCCCTCCATCCAGCGCAAATAAAAAAGGGCATACCCGCCCTTAAAAACAAAATAAGCTATCATAACCCGATAGCAGGCCCGTAGTTTTGTTTAAAGACAGGATGGTTACGAACTGTCTTATTAACTTCAAAATAAATATATCATACTGAAGTTTTGAGGTCAATAATATTTGAACCCGATAAATCATAAAGTCAATTCCATGGTTACAATTTTGTAAGTGCTTTCAATTTAAAAACATAATTGCTATAATGCAAAATATAATGGAAAATTATACACAAGGAGGATTTGTCTGGTATGCCTGAAATTTTGATACTGACCACACCAATCTTTGATTGTAGAGAAAAGGACCTTGCTGAAATCAGATCCATTGCAAAAGACTATTCGGTAAAAGCAGTGGGACAAAAAGAAGCAGATATGGATTCAATCAGAAATGCGGAAATAATCTTTGGATGGCCTGATAAGGAACAGCTTGATGGGGCAAAAAAACTGAAGTGGCTGCAGCTTCCGAGTGCAGGAGCGGATAGGTTTAACGACAAAAGTTCATATTGCAACAAGGATATAATATTGACAAATTCAAGCGGCGTATTCGGCATGCCGATAGCCGAGCACATATTTGCAATGATTCTGGCTTATAACAGGAACCTTGTCGCATACACACATCTCAAGAATGACAAGAAGTGGCAAAGCCGCATTCCTGCAAAAGACTTCTTCGGTTCCACCGTAGGTATTATCGGGCTCGGAGATATAGGCCTCGAGGTCGCAAAGCGTGCTAAAGCGTTGGGTGCACGGGTAATAGCAGTAAAACGCACGCCAACAAACGTACCTGATTGTGTGGATGAATTGTATGGTGCAGAAGGTATCGACGGATTACTGCAACAGTCTGACTATGTAGTACTGGCGCTGCCGAATACAAACAGTACAGCGGGCATCATCTCGGAGAGCCGGCTTAAGCTCATGAAACCCGATGCATTTATTGTCAACATCGGACGCGGAGGCCTGATAGACCAGGAAGCCCTGATAAAGGC
>CALMWN010000518.1 GCA_937873555.1 uncultured Clostridia bacterium | reverse complement strand
GTCTTTTTACCCCTTCTAAGCTTGGAACGGTCAATAACGTCATCATGTACAAGTGTCGCGGTATGTAATATTTCCAATGCCCCCGCCATTTTTACAACCTTCTGTCTGTCATACTTCCCAAACTTTGCAGACAGAATGACAAAGGCAGGCCTCAACCGCTTGCCGCCGGCCCCTATAAGATCGCTGAGTACCTTGGAAAGCAGCTTGTTCCTTGAGTGCACATTCTTTTTAATGACATCTTCCACGTGTAACAATTCTCTTTGAATTTCCGGATATTCAGACCACAAAAGAATCAGTCCCATCTGTCAAAAAAATACATTGGTCTTATATAAAGCCTTAATCAGAAAATTGCTGCAAAAGCCTACAAAGCACCCCATTATGATACCTGAAACAAGCAGTACCGGCAAGTATGAAAAAACGGAGAGTTCCTTCATAATCAGGGCCGCTGCAGCCAGCTGCCCCACATTGTGCATTATGGAGCCTGCTATACTGACACCCAGGATACTGAAATACTTTGAAAACCTTTTGTATAAAACCGTCATAATTGTTGCACTCAGAATACCTCCTGCCAGGCTGAATACAAAACCGGTCATTCCCCCTCCAACCATGGAGGATAGCGCACAGCGTAAAGTTACAATAATTAATGCATCAACATAGCCCCAAAAAGATATTGCAACTATTGAAATAATATTGGCAAGACCGAGCTTGACTCCCGGTATTGCCACCGGCACAGGTATCCATGACTCAAGGAAGGATAATACCAATGCCTGTGAAATCAAAAGGGCAAGCATCACCATATGTCGCACATTTTTCATCATTACACCCGTATCTTGTCTAAATTGGATCATACTCAGTAGGTGACTCCATCAACCTCCGGGTTATCGCCTTCTATTTTTATAATTGTCCTGTTTGGAAGGCATACGGCCGTATCGCCCTTCTTCGATATCCACCCTGTCCTGACACAGATCTTATCGGGGCAATCGGCACTCTCAAACCTTATCCTTCCATTCTCAACAAGTACAGTCTCCCTGTATTCCCCATCAATCTCGACCTTAACCGGGCCTTGCTGTGCATCAAGGTCTATTCTCTTTATGAGCCTGTCTCCCTGCCTGATTACCGATATCCTGTGAGTATTTCCACTCATGGAACCATATAAATGTACAAAAGCAAAGCCTGTGACAATGGCAAGCAGCAAAACTGCAATCAGATAAATATCACCTTTTTTCAACATACTTGTATTCCTTGCTTTCATCTTCCATTGTGAATACATTTTTTAATCCCGGTGTTGTATAAACCTTTTTATCACTAGTTATAAATACGGCTTCCACACCATTGAGGTTTTCCACCAGCTTCATTCCCTTATCAAGTCCCAGTACGAATGTTGCTGTTGAGAGTGCGTCCCCGTCAATGGAAGCATCTGATACGATTGTAGTGCTTATCAGGCCTGATTCCGAGGGATACCCAGTTTCCGGGTCAAGTATGTGGTGGTACCTTTTGCCGTTCTTTTCAAAAAACCTCTCATAATCACCCGATGAGACGATGGACTTGTCAATTACCTTCAATATGCCAATGTATTTCCCATTTTCGGCTCTTGGATTCTGGACTCCTATGCTCCATGGCTTTCCATCCGGTTTACTTCCTATGACAACAACATTTCCGCCTAAATTTATATAACCGGATTTAATTCCATACTTCCTGTAAATTTTTATCACTTCATCACCGGTATATCCTTTGGCTATTCCGCCCAAATCAACTATCTGACCCTGTCTTGACAATTTTGCGGAACTTTTTTTACTATCCGTTGAGAGCTCCCTGTAGTTTACCAATGGCAGAAGTCCGTTGATTTCATCCTGGGGCGGTACTCTCGGATGGTCGGTGAATATACCCCATGCCTTGACAAGCGGTCCTACTGTGACATCAAAGGCTCCTTCACTCAATTCCGCATATTTCTTTGCACATTCAAGCACATATACGGTATCCTCGCCAAGGTTGACTTCTTCCTTGCCCGCCATGCTGTTTATGGCATCAATCTCGCTCCCCTCGGCATTTATGGTCATTTTCCGCTCAATCTCCTGTATTCTTGCTATAACCTCATCAACTGCCTTCTGGGCATTTTTACCGTAGACCTTCTGTGTAATGATAGTCCCCATATTGAAGCTTTGCTTTTCCACAGGTCTGTTGGTAAAAGATGAACAGGAAGTTAAAAACATTCCCGATATAAGCACCATGTAAGCAGTAACAGTCAAGCCAGACTTTTTTATCATAATTCCCATCCGTTCAATCTAAATATAGCTTGTTAAGACAACCTTCATATCTGGTGTTAATCGTCATACAATTATACCCCAGGGTAACCTGGGGTACTAATTATCTTTACCGGTTTTCATTTAAGAATTCTATCTCTATATTAAGTTCCCGTTTGAAATTTCTAATACGATTATATTACTTTGTTAATATTATGTCAATTATTGTAATAATAATTTCTTGGTAATATTTACATCTTTTTTTTAAAAAAATATAACAAAACTTTTCAATACGTGTTATAATAATAACATAGATTGTTTAAATTTTATCAATAAGTATTTTATATCATTTGTGTAAAATTTTAACTGATAAATTTATTATGAATATGAATAATTTAAAAACATCAACAGTAAAAGAAAATTGTCAAATTTTGTCATCTTGAATAAAGTATTCAAAAAATATC
>CALMWN010000517.1 GCA_937873555.1 uncultured Clostridia bacterium | reverse complement strand
CGTCACAGCCGCCTGCTGCTGTAACCAACCTTGCTATCTGTTCAGACCAGTTATCCAGGTCTGTTTTTGTATATCCTACAACAATCGGCTTTCCAGTAGTTCCCGACGAAGCATGAATCCTTACAATCTTTTTCATGGGTACTGCAAAAAGGCTGTACGGATAATTATCCCTCAAATCGTTTTTGGTTGTGAAAGGTATCTTTTCAATATCTTTAAGCGTAACGATGTGTTCTGGTTTCAAACCGATTTCATCGAATTTCTTCCTGTAAAAGCTTACATTCTCATAAGCAACCTTCACGATATTTTTAAGCCTCTCAAGCTGTATAGCCTCCATATCCTTCCTGCTCAAGCATTCAGCCTCTTTGTTCCATATCATGGCAACATCCCCTTTATACGTTGTTTTAGGGACACCCTTTGAAAAGTGCCCCTAAAGATGGTTTTATTAATAAGTCCATCCGGACTGTATTATTCATTTATGACTTTTTAAATACTCCTTAACCTGCGTCAGGATAAGAATGCACCTGTTTTAATGAAGATAATGACCCTCTTCAGGGCGCCCGTCTTTTCCATGAAAGCCATTTGCAAAAGTGAGGTTGCAACAATCAGGGAAACTGAAAAAGACTTGATAAGACCAGCAGCAGTTGAACGTAGAATTACTTCGAGAGATGTCTGAAAAAAGATTCCTGCGACGATTGAAATCGCCAGCCAACCTGCTATTCCGCTTACATCCGCAGGTTTTTTGTAGATGATAAGCATACAAAGTATTACCGCTATGGGTAACAGAGTTAATAAGAGTGACCCCACAGTCATTCCGTTCTACCATCCTTCCGATTTTAAATTCAATATCTACCATACTACCTTTCCATAAAGGTACGCATTAGAAAATTGTTATCCATGCAGGCCTCACTGCAAACTGCATGAAAATATGGGGATAATTGAGTAAAACACTTATACCCATACATTATCCAATATTTTATAACACCGGCATAAAAAAATAAAGAAGTTTTTACTTCTTTATTTAAATTTAAATTTATATTTTCATTTTAAAATATCGATCATATACTTCTCAAGGCCCTTAAGCTTGGCTTTTAATTCATCGACCTCGAGATCATCCTTCTCCTGCTTTAGCTCGGACTTCAATATCTCAGCAAGTTCATCAAACTCTTCCTTTAGGGTTTCCATAAGCTCAATAATTGCAAGCCTTCTGAATTGATAGCTTGGTTCAGCCTTTTCAAGGCTTTCAACAGCTCTCCTTGCATTGACCAGATAAGAATCTCCCTTTGAAGGAATTTCCGTTTCAATATTGAACTTCTCATGTATGAAACCGGCGAATTCTCCCATGACTTCTTCTTCACCATGTACTATGAAAATCTTCCTGGGCTTTTTGCTTATTTTCCCTATCCACTCCAGAAGACCGTTTTTGTCCGCATGGCCGGAAAATCCGTCTATCATTTCAATACGCGCATTCACAGAAATTTCCTCGCCGAAAAGCTTGACTTTTTTAGCCCCGTCCACAAGTTTCCTTCCCAGGGTTCCAACCGCCTGGTATCCGACAAAAATAACAGTGCTTTCCTTTCTCCACAGGTTGTGCTTCAGGTGGTGCTTTATTCTGCCGGCCTCACACATACCGCTTGCAGAGATTATGATTATGCTGTCCTGTCTGTCGTTTAACGCTCTGGATTCATCGGGACTTTGTGTGAACTGTAGCCCCGGGAATTCAAGCGGATTGTCACCGTTTTCAACATAAGCCCTTGCTTCTTCATCGTAGCAGTCAAGATTGTTCCTGAAGATCTGTGTTGCAGAGGTTGCAAGCGGACTATCAACAAACACCGGTATGTTGAACAGCTTTTTCAGCTTTTCCCCGTACTTTTCGCGCTGCTGGTGGAGATCGTATATGATTTCCTGTGTCCTCCCCACAGCGAAGGACGGTATTATCACATTTCCGCCTTTTTCAATAGTTTCATTTATTATGTCTACAAAGCGTTCCACCTTATTGCTGTTGTCCACATGCAGCCTGTTGCCGTAGGTAGATTCTATCACCAGGTAGTCGGCGCTCTCAATCACAGCCGGGTCCCGCAGTATCGGTATGCCCTTGTTTCCAAGGTCTCCGGAAAATACCACCTTGGTTTCCTCTCCGTTTTCGGTTACCCACAATTCAACTATGGAAGAACCCAGAATGTGTCCTGCGTCATTAAACCGGGCACGTATCCCGTCATTAATCGTGATGAGCTCTCCATAGCCCGAACTGTTAAAAAGCTGCATGCAGTCCACTGCATCCTGATAGGTATAAAGCGGTTTTACAGGAGGCTTCCCTGCACGCTGCCTCTTCCTGTTCGTCCATTCATTCTCCATTTCCTGTATATGTCCGCAGTCGGGAAGCATTATACCACAAAGCTCCTTTGTTGCCTTTGTAGAATAGATGGTTCCTTTGAAACCGTCAAGGTAGAGCTTTGGTATTCTGCCGCTGTGGTCGATGTGTGAATGTGTCAGAATCATGAAATCAAGTTCTGCAGGATTGAAGGAAAACGGTTCCTCATTCAGCAGGTTTTCTTTCGAGTGACCCTGGAACATTCCGCAGTCGATCAAAAATTTGCAGCTTTTTGTTTCCACAAGATAGCATGAGCCTGTTACAGTTTTTGCAGCTCCTAGAAATGTAATCTTCATAAAAGCACCTCACAAAATATATTACAACGATTGAGTATACTTAAAAAATATATTCGACAGATTTTGTTCGTTTCCTTTAATTTTCTTATGACATAATTTGATAATTAGATAATTAAATAATAACACAATCTGAATAATAATTGATACTGCCATATCAGCTGTTCACGAACGATTTCAACAAGCCAGGGTTTTTTATCTATCTCATTAACGCCTCTGTAAGCAGCTTGACCGAGTTTTTAAGGTCTTCCACGTTAACTGCCTCTATCGGGCTGTGAACGTATCTGCATGGAATGGAGACAGCACCTGAAGGAATCCCTCCGCCGGTTATATGGATGGCTCCGGGATCACTTCCTCCACTTTCAAGTATCTCGTACTGATAGGGTATATTTGATTTTTCTGCACAATCTGAAAGCAGCCTTTTAATCTCCGGATGGCATATGACGGAATTGTCCTTAATTTTTATTGCCGGCCCTCCTCCGCACCTTACCTCCATCAGCTTGCATTCAGGAGTATCTCCTGTAAGTGTGACATCAACTGCTATCGCCATATCCGGCATTATTCCGTATGCAGCTGTCTTCGCACCCCTTAAACCCAGCTCCTCCTGAACGGTGAATACAAAATAAATCTCATTGTCAGTCTTTGGCAGGGTCTTGATAGTTTCCACCAGAACAGCACACCCGCTCCTGTCATCAAGCGCTTTTGATATTATCATGTCTCCTGTCTGGACGGCCTCACCCAAAAAGCATGCCGTATCGCCTATCCTGATTTTTCTTTCAGCCTCCGTCCTGCTGTTTGCCCCAATGTCTATATACATCCTGGACAGCTTCAGGTCCTTCATTTCATCCAGCTTTTCCTCATAGAAGATGCATCCGGTCACACCATTCTTAAATTTAACTCTTTGCCCCAGTGCATAGAATTGTGAAACCCATCCGATATTTGAAAACCTGATGTACCCTTTATCGTCGATATATGTGGCCATCACGCCTATCTCATCCATATGCGCTGCAGCCATGATCTTTTTACCGCTGCCTTTTTTTACAGCGATAAGATTTCCAAGGGTATCTACAATTATTTCATCAACCCTGTCCTTTATTTCACTTTTTATTACTTCACGTATTTCTTCTTCGTTACCGGAAACCCCGAAAGCAACAGTGAGTTTTTTAACCATCTCAAACATCTATATTTCCTCCTGTCATTTGTTTAAATTATTCAATGCAAGCAGCGTGAGAGCCTTGCAGCTTTCATAATCGCTCATGCTCATCATTGAAACCGGAGAGTGTATATACCTGCATGGAACAGAAATGGAAGCGGCCCTGACGCCGCTTCCGGAACGCTGAATCTTTCCTGCGTCATTGCCTCCGGAAGTCGTCTGCTTGAATTGCACCTTGATATTGTTGTCTCTTGCCAGGTCATATATATGGTTTACAAGCCGCTGATCAACATAGGAAGTCCTGTCCATTATCGTGAGTGCTGCTCCGCCGCCGAGCAGGGTTGAGTATTCCTGCTTTTCAACATCCGGTACATCGGAACAGGTCGTACCTTCAATTATTAAAGCCATATCCGGTTTTACAGCATATGCAGCAACCTCTGATCCCCTTAAACCCACTTCCTCCTGGACCGTAAAGCATGCATAAAGATCAAAACCGTACCTGCCCTTTAAGGCTTCAATCAGAATTGCACAGCCGACTCTATCATCCAGGGCTTTTGCTTTTATGCAATCTGTCCCCATTTCTGTGTATTCGCTGTTAAACGCAACATACTCACCCAGTGGGGCCAGCTTTTCCGCCTCTTCCTTTTTGTCTGTTCCAATGTCTATATAAAGGCTTTTTTCCTTGATATTGTTCTTTCTTTCTTCTGCATTCTGCATGTGTACCGGCTTACAGCCGATAACCCCGGGAAGCCTTCTACCTCCTACAAGCACCTGCTTTCCAGGCAGAATCCTCGTATCAATACCACCTACGTTGTGAAACTTCAATGTGCCGTTTTCACCATAGCCGGTTACCATGAAACCAACTTCATCCATATGTGCGGAAAGCATTACCTTTAAGCCGGAAGCTTTACCTTTCTTGAAGGCTATCAGATTTCCGATTGAATCAACCCTGATTTTATCTGCATAACCTTCCACTTCACGCTTTATAAACTCACGCACTTCATCTTCATTCCCTGAAACCCCGTTCAGGTCCGTCAATTTTTTCAGCAGCAAAGTATCCCCTCCACTCTTCTGTAGATAGTGAAACAAATTCCGCTACCAGCCTGCCTGCATTTTTGATGTCAGACAAGCTGACAGTCTCCACCGGGGTATGCATGTACCGGACTGGTACTGAAATCAGGACAGTAGGGATGCCTGACCTGGATACCTGTGTGAACCATGCATCCGTTCCGGTGTCTCCCGGTTCCACATCTGTCTGGTAAGGAATATTACCCTCTTTTGCGGTCTCAATCAGCCTGTTTGTCATTTTTCTGTGCAAATTGGGACCTATCGCAACGGCAGGCCCCTTCCCAAGTGTGAAAATTTCATCCTTAGGTGCATCCGGCATGTCTCCGTGACACGCATCTATAACCACGGCAGCATCCGGTAAGGCGTTATATGAAGCGATTATTGCGCCCCTTGACCCAACCTCCTCCTGAGTGTTGGCTATGAAGTAAACATCATTCTCATGCTTTACACTGCAGATATTTTCCATAGTTCTTAACAAAACCGCTACACCGCTCCTGTTATCAAGAGCCTTTGAACTGAATTTCCCGCCTTGAAGTTCAAGAGGAACAGTTTTAAGTGTTATTAAATCCCCAATGGAGATCAGCTTTTTGACTTGAACGGCATCCATTCCGGTATCAATTGCCAGTTCATCCAGCTTTACCGCTTTTTTTGTCTCTTCAGGCTTCAGCAAATGCGGCGGTTTTGCTCCAATAATGCCGGGAAGCCTTTCCCTGCCATGGATGACAACCTCCTGCGCCAGGAGTATCTTGCTGTCCATACCTCCGATATTGGTAAACCTAATAAAGCCGCGATCATCAATACTTTTAACCAGGAACCCGATTTCGTCCGCGTGAGCCATCACCAGTATTCTTTTTTTACTGCTTCCAAAGCCTCTTTTAATCCCTATGACATTGAAAAAGGGGTCAATTTCCACTGAATCGCAGAATATCTCAAACAAATGACTGATAAAAACCGACAATTCTTTCTCCGACCCTGAGACACCGGTCTGGGAGCAAAGATCCTTTAATACCGAACCAAAATCCATTCATCCACCTCTTTGTCTACTTTTTCTGGAGTATATCCTCGCTTGCATAGCAAGCGACTATTTCACCAAAATAAAATGTATGATAATTATTATGTTGCTGATAAAATTTATTATGAATTCCCTCGTTAAAGCTGTCATCGATTTTCATTTCCTGCTTGTAAACTATTTTGCACTCATAGTGCAGGCTGCATTCTCCTATTACAGGTGTATCAATGACTTTGGCGGGTACGGGTGTAAGTTTGCACTCCTTGAGCTTGTCAAAGTCCTTCCCGGATTTTGTGCCGCAAAAACTTAACGCGCTCTTTAAGTTCCTTTCAACAGGAAAACTGACAGTGAATTCACCGGCTTTTTCTATTAAATCATAGGTATGTCTGGAATCTCTTACCATTACCATAAAAATCGGTTTTCCCCATATGATGTTCGTTCCTCCCCAGCCGATTACCATCGTATTTATCCTATCACCTTTGGTTGTAAGAAAAGCACCGCCTGACTTGAGGATTTTATCAATTTCAACTCCAAACCTGTTGTATTCTATGTCCTTGAACATCCGTAAACCTCCTTAAGAAATATGGTTCAATTTGATACTAATCTAAATTATAGCAGTATATAGCAGTATAAAGGTATGGAACTCTAGACTTAGAAATTACCAAATAACCAAGTCAGAGTAA
>CALMWN010000516.1 GCA_937873555.1 uncultured Clostridia bacterium | reverse complement strand
CTATCGCCCCTTAAACCCCATTTATGGTATTTTCTTGATTCATGATTTTGCCGTGACAATATTTCTTTTAGATACTACATTCTGCTTTATACTTGATTATGATAACCTTACATTTGTCGCCTGCGGACCACGCTGCCCTTTTTCCAGATCGAATTCAACTCTTTGACCTTCATCAAGTGATTTGTATCCTTCTGACTTTATTGCGGAGAAATGCACAAACACATCGTCTCCACCTTCTCTTTCAATAAATCCAAAACCTTTTTCTGCGTTAAACCATTTTACTGTACCAATCATTAATCACTGCACCTCCTTAAATGCCTTGAAATTTGAACATACAATGAATCATGATGCTCTGAATATATTATGTTAATTTTAAGTCCCAGTTATTCACCCTATTCTATACCGGTTTTACATACTTACCCAAAAATTGTTTTAAAACAAGATAACCTACTATAAAAACTATTTAATGCCGCTTTTTGTTCTTACGTACGTTATCATATTTTCATTAATTTCGTTTGTTGCTATAGTTACTACTTTCTGGGAATCACACTTGGTAAGCTTATGAGCACCATCTGTCAACTGCCTTGCCCTTTTTCCCGCTAGAATACATAGTGTATATCTACTGTCCACCTTCTTAAGCAATGAACTTATTGGTGGGTCAATCATACTCTGTCACCCCTTTTCATTTATACAAACTCACTTAATCAGTTGCTGCTGCATCGTACTCTTCTATCAACCTGATTACTAATTCTTTGACTGTAACTATATTTTCAGCCCTATAGGCATTTTCACCTGCAAAGGCAAATCCATTATGCATCTTCCCTTTTTTCGCATTTACTAA
The DNA here is from genome assembly GCA_937873555.1 of uncultured Clostridia bacterium. Taxonomy (GTDB): domain Bacteria; phylum Bacillota; class Clostridia; order Acetivibrionales; family CALMWN01; genus CALMWN01. The sequence continues at coordinate 1,490 of CALMWN010000516.1, read as the reverse complement.
TGCAAGAGCAATGCAATAAGGACTGGATTCATAATCACAAGTTACAATACAGTGGTAAGGACATTTATAGGGCTTCTTATTTCCTGCATTTACATCATTGATAAACTCGTTAATTATCGCTCTCCCAGGCATACCAACCGGACTCTTTATAATTCCGATATCCTCTTTTCTACAATCAATATAGGCTTTCTTAAATTCTAAAGAAGCATCGCATTCCTCCGTTGTTACAAAGCGTGTTGCCATCTGTACTCCCGAAACTCCGAGCTGAATAAATTTGTAAATATCTTCCCCGGTATATATACCACCTGCAGCGATTACCGGAATAGGCTTAGCTGCCTTGTCTTCAATATTTTTAGCTTCGCTAATCACTTCAGACACCAGTTTCTCAAGTTTATAATCAGTATCTTCGATTTGCTCACTTTTAAATCCCAAGTGCCCTCCCGCCATAGGTCCCTCTACCACAAAAGCATCAGGAGCATATTTATATTTTTCCAGCCATCTTTTGGCAATAAGGCCTGCAGCCCTTGCAGAAGATACAATAGGAACAAGCTTAGTATCCTTTGACTCCTTTAAAAATGAAGGAAGATTGAGTGGAAGGCCAGCTCCAGAAAAAATAATATCGATCCCTTCTTCTATTGCAGTTTTAGCCATATCTGCAAAATTTGATAGGGCTACCATGATATTTACACCAAGAATTCCTTTGGTGAGTTCACGTGCTTTTCTTATTTCCTTTCTAAGCGCTCTGATATTAGCCTCAAGATAGTTAGTTGAAAATCCGGTTCCATCATTCCAATAACCGCTGCCGAGATAACACCAATACCGCCTTCATTAGCTACTGCCGATGCGAGTCCGCTTAAAGAAACCCCAATACCCATGCGCCTTGAATAATCGGTAACTTTGCTGTTAAATCACCTATATTCAAGCTTTTTCCTTTCCAAGAAATCATAGCAATTCTCCTCACTGTTTTTTGGGATTCAATATCACTATCATACTTTTTCCTTCAAGTTTTGGTTGCCTTTCAGCCATTCCAACATCGTTAACTGCAGCAGCAAACTTTTCGAGAACTTCTTTTCCTGCTACTGTATATTTCATTTCCCTGCCTCGAAATCTTATACTGACTTTAACTTTATCTCCATCTTGTAGAAACTTATACGCATTTTTAACCTTGACGTCAAAATCATGTGCTTCGATTGTGGCAGACAACCTTACTTCCTTAATTGAAACAACCTTCTGATTTTTCCTGGCTTCCTTCTCTTTCTTGGCCTGTTCAAACATACATTTCCCATAATCCATGATTTTGCATACCGGTGGTGCTGCATTCGGTACAATTTTTATAAGATCAAGATTTTTTGTAATTGCCAGCTTTTGCGCATCTTTTGATGACATGACTCCTAACATAGTCCCATCTGTATCAATAAGTCGAACCTCTCGATCCTGTAATGGTACCGTTTGTCAAGACACGATTTTGAAATTTCTAAGCTATGTTCTCC
>CALMWN010000515.1 GCA_937873555.1 uncultured Clostridia bacterium | reverse complement strand
CCCATTCATCCATTTCCTTCCTGGACAATCCAAATAACCTTGCGGTGTTTTCCGCTCCGGTTATCATATCCGGGTCACCGATTTCTTCTGAAGAGAACTGCGCTCTCTCATAAAAGACGTCTTTGCCCTTGAATCTTGAATCATTTTCATGATACTGCCTCTTCGGCCTCAGGCTGGTGCTTTCCGCACCACCTGCAATCACTATATCCGCATCACCTGATTTTATTTTATTGAAGGCCATACATATGGCTTTAAGGCCTGATCCACATTGAAAATCAATAGCAGTTGCAGGGATTTCAAAGCCCAAGCCGGATTTTAGAAGGGATAATCTAGCGATATTTCCGCCTGTACCAATGGCATTCCCAAGATAAAGCTCATCAAAGCCTTTGATTTCATATTTATTGATCAAAGCTTTCAAAAGCTCCGCAACCATATCTTCAGGGTGAAGTGTATTCAAAATTCCGCCTGTTTTTCCTATAGGAGTCCTAAGGCCTCCCAGCAAATAAACCTTTCTCATCTCTTAAGAACGGTTTTAAGCTGTCTGTTTACTGCTAATGCAACGGTAACGGCAACAAAAAGCTTAAGTAAATCACCGGGTATAAAGGGAAGCGCTCCGAAGACAATTGCTTTAGATAATGTAAGGTTGTTTATATGGCTTAGCCACAATACACCCAGGGTATAAACAACCAGTATGCCGCCTGTAAAACCGGCCAAAGCCAGTCTTACAACATTATTGCTATTACGCCTTATAAGTGTTATAACGATGGCAGCAACCAAGAAACCTATGATATAGCCGCCTTTAGGTCCGACTAAAGCAGCTATCCCGGATGCTCCTCCCGAAAACACCGGAAGACCGACTATACCCAGAAGTATAAAGATCGCAACACTTAAGCTTGCCTGAAGCGTTGTAAGCGTAAGCCCTGCCAGCATTATTGCAAAGGACTGCCCTGTAATCGGCACAGGTGTGAATGGGAGTGGAATAACCACATACCCCAGTACTGATATCATAGCTGCGAAAATAGCTGATAAAATCATATCTCTTAACTCAAGCCTGGTCTGCATTTTTCTTCCTCCTTGAAATTCATATAAATATAAATTATTTTAAAATATTAATCGAGTATTGTCAACTCATTAATAACTTTAGGTTGACAATACTCGATTTCTCAATTTTTGTAGGGTTTATTTTTCGTTTTATACGTCTGTGATCCTGCTCAACAATACATGAAGTAGGTTTTTGCACCAGTAACTAAATCACTGCACAAATCCTAATTTAAAAACTATGACAAGTTTTACAGCAATTCTTCTTTACAAAATTATTGATATTAATAATCCGATAATCACAGCTAAGTGATATCTTAATCCAACCTTACCTATAAGTCCCATTGTTCTTCCTTTTGTATGAATACTCTTATCATAGGATAAAAAATTGGAAATCGCTTTATAAGGAAATAGTAAAACGACGGCAGCCAATACAGCAATCGGATAAATGTCTGCAGCCACTAATATAAGTGTCAATACAAACAGCAGTATTACATTAATAACCCAAAGCTTCTCAGCGTTTTTAGCACCTATCAGGATAGGTAACGTTTTCCTGCCAGCTTCCTTATCCTCTTTTATATCACTTAAGTTATTAGATAATAGTACAGTACCGATAAAAAGCGAAGTAGGGACTGCTACTAATACCGTATGCATATTGAATATCCCGGATTGAATAAAAATCACCGTCGTTGTTATACCGATTCCCATGGTTATTCCCGACGCAACTTCGCCAAACGGAGTATATGAAATCGGAAAAGGTCCAGAAGCATATAAATTGGAAATAATATCTCCAACAATAGCAACAAGTAAAATATAATAGCTTGTTTGCCCGGCTATAAAAACACCAATGATAAAAGCTGTTAATTTGTATATAAATGCAATGAACAAAACCTGTTTTGGAGTAACCTCACCACTTACAAGTGCTTTTTCATCCTCTTTTCCATTTTTATCCGTCCCACGTTTAAAATCAAAATAATCATTAATCATATTAGTCGAGCTTTGAGCCAGAATCATGGCAACCGCCAATAATACAAGAAAACCGACATTGCACTTTCCGAAAGCATAACTCGAATAGATGGAACCCAGAATTACGGGTACAATTCCTGCAACAAGAGTTTTTAAATCCATCAGTTTGATTATTACCTTAAAGAACATTCTGTTTCCACTCCTCGCTAAAGCAGTTATATTTTCCATGATGAACATCTGTCTTTGAGTAAGACAAAACAGCTAGTCTTTATTTGAGTTAATAATAACATTTGTAACTGTCAAATATGAAATGAATACATTATTTTCGTCAAACATTTCAATGCTCCAGACATGAGATGTTTTTCCCATATGCATTAATTTCCCTTTTGCCACAATATAGCCTTCAATTTTTTTTGGTTTCATATGATTTGCAGTAATGGTTTGACCCACTGCTATTTGACCGTCGGCTATTTTTTGATTTGAAGCATAGCCTGCAATAGTTTCTCCAAATGCAATTGTTGCACCCCCGTGCAAATAACCAAAGGTTTGATCATGAAATTGTGTTAAATTCATTTTAGCTTCAAAACCGTCAGTATCTACATGAACATATTCAATATTTAAACCTTCTATTAAATTCATATTAATCTCCATTCCGCCGCGGTCGCTGGCGGCACAAATAGTAATGAAAAAATGGTGCGCGACTTTCACCATGTGGTATTTTAAAATTGAGGAGAAGATATACTACAAAGCACGGGGAGGTGAGTCGTAGACTGCTCTTCTCAGCTTAAATCAGTATATTAATAAGTGTAAGAATCATCTTTCAAGCACAAATAAGTGGTTCCATGAGACCGCACGCTAACAATTGCTTTAGCGACTCGTTAAATGTGTGATGATTCAGTCAATGTCTCCTCCTCGACTATTAAATCCAAAGGAGGAAGTACCATGAAGGTTGTTTACCCTATTTGTTGTGGCGTCGATGTGCATAAGACTTTTCTCGTCGCCACAATCATCACTA
>CALMWN010000514.1 GCA_937873555.1 uncultured Clostridia bacterium | reverse complement strand
ATATAGTAAGTTATGAATGGGATTTTGGAGATGGAACTACTTCTCAAGAAAAAGAAACTTCCCATACGTACACTTCTCCTGGAGAATATACAGTGACATTAACTGTAACGGATAACCTTAGATTGAAGTGTAAATCTCAAACTCGTATTACAGTATTTGGAAAAGAATTCGGAGAACTACCAGCAGGTTGTTATAACAACGTTTTTAACCCAGCAAAAGGAGAAAAAGCATTAATCGTAGTGGAACTACCAAAACAAGGACATGTAAAATTACGTCTTTATAATACAAGAGGTAATAAAATAAGAGAACTGGCAGATGAAGAGAAAGAAGCAGGTTCTCATAAATACTACTGGGACGGGAAAAGTGATAATGGGGATGTAGTTGGCAGTGGATTATACTTTGTTCATATCCAGGCGGGAGATTACAAAAAGACAAAGAAGATTGTTGTGGTGAAGTGATGCAATGGTTCATATGAAAGCAGGAGGATACGGAGAGTATATGAGTAATTTAATTAAAAAATTATTTTTATTCTTATTGTTATTTTTTAGTCCAACTTTTCTATTTGCAGCTCCGAACATTACTATCAATAATCCATCAAGTGATGTCAGTACTGAAAATGCTGTTCCATTTGATGTTTCAATAGTTGACAGCTTACCTACCTATGGTTTTGTAGATTGGGATGATTCGCTGGTAGGCTGGTGGAGGGCAGAAGGAAATGCAAACGATGAGTCGCCATATGCAAATCATGGTACATTTGTCGGAGATGCGCATATTGTTGATAACGGCAAATTTGGCAAAGCATTCAGTCTTGACGGTGCTGGGGATGTAGTGGATATTGGAGACAAAGATGGTTTTGATTTTCACCATACTGATTCTTTCACTATTTCTGTCTGGGTGTATAAAGCTGATATTTCTGAAAGAGGTATATTATCAAAAGGAAGAAGTTTTACACTGCATTATAACGGATACAGATGGCAGTTTACCTTAGATGGTCATTACGTTTATGTTGATGAACAGAATCCTCAAGATAGATGGATTCATCTTGCAGTTGTGTATGATGCATCAGTTCCATCTTTGAGTATGTATGTTGATGGTCAATATAAGGCAGGAGGAACTGTTAATGGGATTACGGATTTTTCAAACACAAATCATCTTGGCATTGGGATGGGTAAATATGGAGGAATTGAACACAAAGGATTAATTGATGAAGTCGTCATATTTAAAAGAGCATTACTTGAATCAGAAATCAAAGCATTATATGGAATTACAGGTAATTCTTTTATCACCACCTATGCTGAGTTGACTGAATATACAACACATACTTATCAGTTACATGTGGTAAACAGCAATGCAGAAAGAACGGATACTGCAGCAGAAGAAATATTTATTGATGTGCCGAATACACCGCCAAAAGTTATTCTTGAATATCCCTTAGATAATACCCGGGTTAACAGTCCAGAACAGACATTCAGATGCAGAGTATTCAACACGAACAGGGATACACAATTACAGAGGGTTACATTTTACTGGGATTATCCTGGTGGTTTTACGGCAGATGAGACAAAATACGTAAGTGGCGATACAGCAATAGTTGAATTTACTAAAAAAAATCTTACAGAAAAGACCTTTCAATGGAATTGTTATGCAGTTGATACGCATGCTAATGGTGGATTTGCTCCTGAAAACTTTACCTATATAGTGGGGAGGGATGAATATTATGTAGCGACAGACGGCAATGACAATAATCCCGGCACCATAGAACAGCCGTTCAGGACAGTTCAGAAAGCAGCAGATATTGCCCAACCTGGGGATACGATATATATTCGTACTGGCACATACAGAGAGACAATAATACCGGCATCATCAGGCAATTCGTTTGCTCCGATTACGTTTAAAGCATATCCTGGTGAGAAAGCAGTGATAAGCGGGGCAGATATAATAGATACTCCATGGAGCTTGGATAAAGGTTTTATATATAAAACAACCATGGCTTGGGATATGGGAAAGGGGAATAATCAGATATTTGTTGATGGTGAAGCTTTAATTGAGGCACGCTGGCCGAACACGGATGATATATCGCAACCAACATTTATTAATATTAGTGAAGGCAGTTATAGTGGGCAGACAGCGGTCATACACAGCGCGGATGTGGTTCAAGGTGCTGGTTTTTGGAATGGTGCAGTTGTCCATGCTATCTGGGGCGCTCGATATCATGCTATTACAGGAGAAGTAACTTCTTCTTTACCTGGCACTTTAGAACTGAATTTACACTCGAGAGCCTATTGGGATATAACTTATGGCATATTCTATATTACTTGTTCATATAACGCATTGGATAAACCTGGAGAATGGTTTTATGACAGCTCGAATACTACCCTTTATCTGTGGATGCCGGGAAATGATGTTTCATTAAGCCATACCATAGAAGCAAAAAAGAGGAATGTTGCAGTCAATTTGAATGGAAGGTCATATATTACTATTGAAGGTCTACATATCTTTTCTGCTAATATTACAACTGATGCAAATAGCCATCACATTCTTATTGATAACTGCGTTATGAAATATATTAATCATTACACCATAATTGATCAAGGTGGTATGGGTACAGGCGAAAAAGGAAACTTAGATACAGGTATCATCCTGGATGGCCATGACAATATTATCCAAAACAGTGAAATTGCCTATAGCGCGGGTAATGGAGTTGCTTTATTGGGCAGTAATAGTACAGTTCATAATTGCAAAATCCATGATGTCAATTATGTGGTAACAGAATGTGCTGCGGTATATCTTAGTGGCAAGAAAACAGAGAATAATAAAATCACTTATAGTAAGCTTTATAATTCAGGAAGAGGCCTTATAGCTCACGACAACGCTGAAAATCTTAAGATTTTGCATAATGAAATGTATAATACACGATATGGATGGGAAGCCTGGGATTTAGGGGCAACATATGCTATTGCTACAGATGGCAAAGGAACAGAGATTGCTTATAACTATATACATGATATCCGTTCAATGGGGATATATTTAGATAATTATAATTATAATTTTAACGTGCATCACAACGTTATATGGAATTTCTTAATAGGAGGTAAATATGGCATACATATGGATAGCCCAAGCGGCAATAAAGTATATCATAATACAGTTGTCAATGGCTGTATTTCACATAACACCTCTCCTACCATAGAAGGAACGGAAATTAGAAATAATATTTGCACCTACTTAAGAAAGCCTTCCTCTACTAGCGTATTGATGACAAATAACATTGAAACAAATACAATCGATCCATTATTTGTTGATAAAACTAATGCCAACTTTCATTTACAGGCCGCCAGCCCCGCAATCGACGCAGGAGTTGATGTTGGATTCCCTTATATAGGGAATGCCCCTGATATCGGCGCTTATGAATACGGTACAGTAAATCATGCCCCGGTCGCGATATTTACAGCCCAACAAAGAAAGAAAACTCTCTCATCATATGAAGTTATTTTCAAGGCAATGCAGAGTTATGATGAAGACGGTATTATCGTCAATTACCGATGGGATTTCGGGGATGGAACCATTATAGAAGGAAGTGATAAATCCTATGTAGTACGTGAATATACATCCACAGGAGAATATAAGGTCACCCTGACTGTTACGGACGACTCAGGGAATACATCTTCACAAACACAGATAGTAAGAATCGGGAATCCTGCTGATGATGACTATGTCAACGAGTTTGAGCTGTATGCGCTAAATCCTCACGGTGCCTTGTGCAAGAATGAAACGCTTGAGATTCGGGGTAAAGGAATACCCGGTTCATCATTTTCTGGAATAAGGATGCTGGACGGACAGAGGCATCAGCTTGATATTGATGTATCAGCATACATGAGCATAGACAGCGAAGGAAATATATCAGGAAATATCCCCATCACCGAGATCATCAAAAAATATCCTTTGATAACGAGCATCAATGTTGAAGTCATTCTTTTAAGCGGCAGTACCCAATTAAAGGCGCAGACGGGGATTATCATGCTTGCCCCGTATGAGACAGAATTGGGATGCTATAACAATATCATAAACCCGAGCAAAGGTATTACTGAAGCAATAATCCATGCAGAACTTGCAGAATCTGCGCATTGTTCGATCGTGATTTATGATACGCAAGGACGGGAAGTGAAAGTGGTGATGGATGATGACAAAGGGCCGGGGACTTATGTGATACGATGGGATGCGACAAAAGATGGCGGAGGCAAAGTCGGCTCCGGTATCTATCTCATCCATATGAAAGCAGGAGGATACACAAAAACAAAGAAAATAGCAGTGATAAAATAACACCAATTTCAAATTGCAAATTACAGATTTCAAATTAATGGCTTTTAATCTGAAATCTGAAATTTGAAATTGGTTTTGACTGTGCGCGGGACGCTGAACGCAGAGGAATAGCTATGAAACGACTTATAATAACAGGTATAACATTCGGCATGGTGAGTATTACTGTGATTATGTGTAATGCAGCGCCGCAGATTATCATTAATTCACCATCTGGTGATGTGAGCACATCAAACAGTGTCACTATTGATGCTTCAATTGTTGACTCAACCACAACCTACGGATTTGTGAACTGGAATGATTCTCTTATGGGATGGTGGCGGGCTGAAGATAATGCTGATGATGAGTCAGGGTACGGTAATCATGGAACATTGAGAGGAGATGCTCATATTGTTGATACCGGAAAGTTCGGCAAAGCATTCAGTTTTGACGGAAACAGTGACTATGTTAGGCTCGGAGATACTGATATCCTTGATTTCAAAAAAGGTGATTCATTTACCATATCAGCATGGGTTTACAAAGTTGATGATCGGGAAATGGACATTATCATGAAATCACGGTATTTCAGACTCTTTTATCATGGGTCTAAACGATGGCAGTTTGCATTAGGAGATCCTGATAAAACAGTTTATATATACGCTTCCGAGCCGAATCCGTCAAATAGATGGATTCATCTTGCGGTAGTGTGTAATGCACAGGAACAAACATTGAAAATGTATGTTAACGGCGAAATAAAAGCAACATGTTCTAATATAAATGAATCGATGAATGATTTTTTAAATTCAAACCAGTTTTACCTTGGAGAAGGTGTTTATGCTGAAGTGTATTACCAGGGGATGATCGATGACGTGCTTATGTTCAAACGGGCGATAAGTGATGCGGAAGTTAAGGCATTATGCGCAATTACCAATAATTCATTAGTGACTACGATCAGTGGTCTTACTGAACTTACCACCTATACGTATGCACTGCACGCGGTGAATGATGCTGCGGAGAGGACTGATACTGCCGAAAGAATGATCTTTGTAGATGTCCCGAACACAATGCCCGTTGTTGAGCTTCTTTCTCCGCTTAACAATACCCGCATGGATTCACCTCAGCTAACATTCAGGTGCAGTGTGTCTAATACCAACAGCGACACCGACCTGCACAGCGTTGCGTTGTGGTGGGATTATCCCGGCAGTTTTGTACAGCATGAAGTTAAAACAGTGCAGGGAGACACCGCAACCGTTGAATTCACTGTTACCAATCTCACAGAAAGGACATTTGAATGGAACTGTTACGCTCTTGATACGAACGGCAACGGCGCGTATGCCCCTCAGAATTTTACCTATACCGCGGGACGGGATAAATATTATGTGGCGACAAACGGTAACGATATTAACGAGGGCACTTTGGAAAAGCCGTTTAGAACTGTGCAAAAAGCTGCTGACATTGCCCGGCCGGGAGACACGGTTATTATAAGGGCAGGTACCTACCGGGAAACAGTTACGCCACCGTCTTCAGGCAACGCCACGGCGCCTATTACATTTACCTCCTATCCCGGTGAGCAAGCAGTCATAAGCGGAGCTGACGTTATATCAACGCCGTGGAATATTGATACCGGATCAATTTATAAAACAACCATGAACTGGGATATGGGGCTGGGAAAAAACCAGGTATTTGTAGATGGTGAGGCGTTGATCGAGGCTCGCTGGCCTAATACTGATGATATATCAGTTCCGAACTTCATCAATGCTGAAAGCGGAAGCTATTATGAGGGTTCTATCGCTCATCTGAACAGCTCATCTCTGATTCAGCCGGCAGGGTTCTGGGATGGCGCGGTTGTTCATGCCATATGGGGCGCTCGATACCACGCAATCACCGGAGAGGTGACGTCATCTTCGCCGGGTAATTTGGTGCTCAGCCTTCATTCCATCCCTTACTGGGACATTACCTACGGGATTTTTTATATAACCTGTTCATATAACGCCCTGGATACCGCCGGGGAATGGTTTTATAATCCTGAAAATGCCACCTTATATCTGTGGATGCCTGATAACGGTATACCTACCGGTCATACGATAGAAGCAAAACGGCGCGATACGGCATTCAACCTTCAGGGAAGGTCATATATTACCATTGAAAGTATCCACCTGTATGCAGCAAATATTGTTACCGATCCTGAGTCGCATCATATAACCATCGATAACTGTTTTATAAAACACGTAAGCCATTACACTATTATCGATGAAGGCAGGATGGGCGTTGGTGAAAAAGGTGTGCGGGACAGCGGGATAATACTGGACGGCCATGATAATATCATTCAAAATTCTTACATTGGATACAGTGCAGGCAACGGTGTTGCCCTGATCGGCAGCAATAATACCGTTCATAACTGCACAATACATGACGTGAATTATGTAGTAACCGATTGTGCTGCTGTTCATCTCGGAGAGCGTGAAACGACGAATAATGCCATAACACACTGTAAACTCTATAATACGGGAAGAGAATTGATCAGCCATTCGGGAGCAAAAAATCTTAAGATATTACACAACGAGATGTTCAACAACAGGCGCGGCACCGAACCGTGGGATATGGGAGCCACCTACATGATCGCGACTGACGGCGACGGAACTGAGATTGCCTACAACTATATTCATGATATCAGGTCGATCGGTATTTATCTGGACGGAGGGCCGACCAGCAACTGCAATATTCATCACAATGTCATATGGAACATTAGCTATACCAAAGTTGACCTGGCTTTGCATATGAACATGCCAGCCACGAACCATAAAATTTACAATAATACATTTGTTGACAGTTATATATCTACCAATCTTATAAATGACAGCTATACCGCGAGAATGGAAGGTACGGAGATTAAAAACAATATCTGCGTGGGATTCAGAGGATCTTATACTAACGCGATCATTGAATCCAATCTTTCCACCAATACAACCGATGCCGTGTTCGTTGATAAAGAACATCTGAATTTCAGGCTTGCGGCAGGAAGCCCGGCGATTGATGCAGGCGTTGACGTTGGTTTTCCATATATCGGGAGCGCTCCGGACATCGGCGCTTATGAATACGGTGCAGTGGATCAGCCACCGGTTGCGCAATTTTCCGTCGATCAAAGAAAGTTAACCCCCTCATCATATGAAGCCACCTTTAACGCATTGCAGAGCTTTGATACTGACGGCGTTATTATTAAATACAAGTGGGATTTCGGGGATGGAACCATTATAGAAGGAAGTGATAAATCCTATGTAGTAC
>CALMWN010000513.1 GCA_937873555.1 uncultured Clostridia bacterium | reverse complement strand
ATTCCACTATATGCCACTTATTGTCGACTGTCAATTATTTCCTAAGAAACGTCCCTTTTCAAGGAGCAAGAACGAGCATGACTAAGGAAAATTTTCGTGTTAACACTAATGAGGTTTACTTAAAAGAATGAAACGAAATAAATGTTTCATTTTTTTGCAGCTAACTATGTTGACAGTGAGCTTGTATTAGTAGTACAATTTTTATATCCCCTATGGGGGGATGGGGGATGTGGAGAAAGGAGGTTGAATTTATGACACATTGTCAAGACGTAAAAGCGGTATGTGACAGACTATCAAGGCTTGAGGGACATATTCGGGGAATCAAAAAGATGGTGGAGGAACGAAAGCCCTGTGAGGATATTTTGGTACAAATTGCTGCCATCGAATCTGCTATGCACAAAGTAGGGCAGATTATTCTGGAAGATCATCTTTCCGGATGTGTAATTGACGGTATAAAGGAAGGAAAAGAAGAAGAAACACTGCGAAAGCTAAAATCAGCTCTCGACAAGTTTATTTAATGACAATAATAATTTAATATATGGGGGGCATTATGAAAAAAATCAATGATTTTCTTAATTCTGTGCCGATGCTGATAGTTTCCGGCATATTTTTAGCAATCAGTCTTATTGAACATATAGGCTTGTTGGGGAGTTTTCATTTTCCCGTTGACCCAGCCTGGGCTTCCATTGTTATTTCAGGTTTTCCTCTTGCATATCTTGCCATTGAGCGAGTGGTAAAGCAATTTTTTATCAGCTCTGCATTGCTTATCACAATTGCTATGGTTGCCTGTATCTTTATTGGTGAGATATTTGCCGCCGGTGAGGTCGCCTTTATTATGGCTATCGGTGCCTGGCTTGAGGACAGGACGGTTGAAAGAACAAAAAAAGGCATTGAAACTCTTTTGAAATTAGTTCCGAACAAAGGCAGACGCATTGTACCATTGCCTGATGGTACAGTCAAAGAGGAAATGGTGGATGCGAAAGACTTAAAGGTGGGCGACGTCATCAGAGTTCTACCGGGTGAAACTATTGCCGCTGACGGTAAAATTACCTACGGTCAAACCTCTGTGGATCAGTCGATAATGACCGGTGAATCCTTGCCAGTCGATAAGTTAACAGGTGACAGTGTGTTCACAGGAACAATTAACCGTTTTGGCTCTGTTGATATAGAAATTACCAAAGCATTTGAGGATTCATCACTGCAAAAGATGATAAAATTGGTAAAGGAAGCGGAAAACAATAAAGCACCAATGCAAAGGATTGTGGATAAATGGGCAACATGGCTTGTGCCTATCGCCTGCTTAATAGCAATTATCGCCTTCATAGTAACTCGTGATATTGTCCGTGCAGTAACCGTGCTTGTAGTATTCTGTCCCTGTGCGTTGGCACTTGCCACTCCTACTTCGATTGTTGCCGCAATAGGTCAAGCTACAAAATTCGGTGTTTTGATTAAGTCGGGCGAAGCACTTGAAAGAATGGGAAACATAAATACTATAGCCTTTGACAAAACAGGAACACTTACACACGGAATTTTGATTGTTTCAGATATAGTTGCATTCAATATAGACGAAAACGAGCTTCTATTACTTGCCGCTTCCACCGAAAGCCGTTCAGAGCATCCGCTTGGTAAAGCTATTGTGTCCTTTGCCAGGAGCAAGGAACTTGCATTGAAGGAAACAGATAACTTTGCTATGACCATCGGCAAGGGTGTATCCGCTTTTATTGACGGCAGACACATTTTTTGCGGCAATGAAAAGCTTGTACAGGAGGAAAATAGCATCACTATCAGCGAGAGCGTAAAAACCACCATCACTGCTTTGCGGGAGCAAGGTAAGGCTGTTATCATCGTAGCGGATGAAAATGCGGTGCTTGGTATTCTTGCACTCTCCGATACCTTGAAAAAGGAATCGGCACAGGCAATCGCAAAGCTTGCTGAAAACGGCATTACAAAAACCGTTCTGCTTACAGGTGATAATGAAAAGACCGCACGGCACATAGCAAAGCAAACAGGTATTACTGAAGTCCGTGCTTCACTTTTGCCGGAGGGCAAGGTAGAAGCCGTAACCGAACTGCAAAATAACGGTCAGCTTATCTGTATGGTTGGTGACGGTGTGAATGATGCCCCTGCCTTAAAGACAGCAACTGTTGGTATCGCAATGGGAACAATGGGAAGTGACATTGCGATTGATGCCGCTGATATTGCTCTTATGGGTGATGATATTACAAAAATCAGCTATATAAAAAGACTTTCCAACGCGACCATCAAGACAATTAAGTTTAACATTACCGCATCTATGGCAATAAACGCTGTTGCTATCGTGCTTTCAGTATTAGGAATGCTCACACCGGTTACAGGCGCACTTGTTCACAATGCTGGTTCGGTATTGGTAGTGCTGAATGCAGCTTTGCTTTATGACAGGAAATATCTATAATTGACCTTTAACTAGCGGGGTGTATAGAATATGCTGTAACCCCGCTTTTGTGGGCATGGAAATAATGCTAATTGGCGCAGTAATCACTTTTGTAAATCTTATATTACTTGCAGCAACAGTGTTTTTCGATATCATACTTCATCTTCAAATACTGCAGGAGGAAAAATACCTGAAACCATCTATGGGGAAAGCTTATGAGGAGTATATGAAAGCAAAGCCAAGGTACATATTGGTCTTCTGAATTTTATAAAGATTAAATAGCTTGTATTGAATAATATGGCAATTATCAGAATATCCATATTCTTGACAGCATATAAGGTAATATAGTAAATTTATATTAAAATAAAACAAATGTAACTGGGGGTGAGAGAGGGATGGATGATATTCCTGAGGATATACGAAGTAGTAAGGCACTATGGTGGTCATTATTGAAAATTAGAAATCGGTTAAAAGCAAGTTTTTACAGAAGGCCTTAAAAATCCTGGAAGATAGGATTGTTATGCCTTTTTTTATTGTTACCGAAATTATTTATATGGAGGATGAAAAATTTGTTTACCGAGATTTTATTTTTGATGGTGCTCGTAGTGCTGAATGCATTTTTTGCTGCATCTGAAATTGCTTTGATTTCATTAAATGATAATAAGATAAAATTGATGGCCGAGGAAGGAAATAAAAAGGCCATGCTTCTCAAAAATCTGCTGGGAGAGCCAAGCAGGTTTCTTGTAACCATTCAGATTGGTATTACCCTTGCAGGCTTTCTTGCGAGTGCGTTCGCTGCAGAAAGCTTTTCAGGAAGGCTTGTTGACCTGATTAAACAAACAGGAGTGCCAATTCCTGATGAGTGGCTTAAAAATATTTCACTGGTTGTAATTACAATAGTTTTATCATATTTTACTCTTGTATTGGGAGAGTTAGTGCCTAAAAGACTGGCAATGAAAAAGGCTGAGCCTATATCCATGTTTGCTGTAGGACCGCTAAATTTCCTGTCTATTGTGACGTCTCCCTTTGTAAAGCTGCTTACAATGTCCACGAATTTTTTTGTCAGACTGTTTGGCGTTGACCCAAATGAAAAGGATGAAAAGGTTACTGAGGAAGAAATACGAATGATGGTCGATGTGGGTGAGGAAAAAGGTACTATTCATGAAACAGAGAAAGTGATGATTAATAACATCTTTGAATTTAACAATAAAACTGTTTCGGAGATAATGACCCACAGAACTGATATAGCAGCTCTTCCTGTCGGAGCAAGCCTTGATGATGTAACTTCCTTTATCAATCAAGAGAAGTATTCGAGGATACCTGTATATGAGGATAATATCGACAATATTGTTGGGGTGATGCATTCTAAGTATCTTATTCAGTATTTATCTGAAGATGGTAACAAAGAAAAATTTAATTTGAAGGATATTATAAGGCAACCTTATTTTGTACCTGCTTCGAAAAGAACAGATGAACTGTTTAAGGAGTTGCAACAGAACAAAACTCATCTGGCAGTCATTATTGACGAATATGGTGGAACCGCGGGAATTGTTACCTTAGAGGATTTGATTGAGGAAATTGTCGGCAACATTTTTGATGAAGATGATGAAATAGAAAAAGATATGGAAAAAATAGATGATAATACATTTATTATAAAAGGGTCTGTCAGCCTCAACGAAGTGCAGGAAGCTCTTGAGGCAAATCTTCCGCTTGATGACTACGAAACACTTAGCGGATTTATCATTGGGCAGTTGGGGAGAATCCCCGAAAAGGGGGATAAATCCACGATTGAATTTAATGAATTGGTATTTAAGGTAGAAGAGGTCGAGGAAAAGAAGGTGTCAAAGGTAAAAGTGTGCAGAGCATCTTAAATTGCAGGTGCAATCAGGGAGGGCAGCATGAGCAGCTTTGTTCTTGCTGTTTCTTATACGGAGAATAATTGTAGATGTGGTTATATTTTTATTTACGTTAATCCACATCATATAGAATATAAATAATAAAATTGGATACCAATTTCTATAGTAATCTTAAGGAAGGATTGAAATATTGAAATGACAATATTGTTAAACATTTTTCTTGTACTCTTTTTTGTGCTTATGAACGCATTTTTTGTTGTTGCAGAATTTGCAATGGTGAAAGTTAGGAAATCAAGGATAGAAGTGCTGGCTTCCGGTGGGAGCGTTGCAGCAAAATATACACACAAAGTAGTAAGTGATTTGAACTCCTATTTGTCTGCATGCCAATTGGGAATAACATTGGCTTCTTTGGCTCTTGGCTGGATTGGTGAACCTACCGTATCTAAAATGATAAGCCCTCTTTTGCACTATTTTGGACTATCCGAAAGTACAATCCATTCCATTTCAGTTGTAGTAGGATTTCTCATAATAACAGGACTTCATATTGTATTGGGAGAACTTGTACCTAAATCACTGGCAATTTTAGGCTCAGAAAGATTTTCCACTGCTACTGCAATGCCTTTGGTTTTTTTCTATAGAGCCACTTATCCTGTTATGTGGCTGTTTAATCACACTACCAATTTTATATTAAAGCTGATGGGCTATTCCATGGTAGAAGAGCATGAGGCTGCTCATACGGATGATGAAATTAAAATACTCGTTGAAGAAAGCTATAAGCATGGATTGATAGACAAAACGGAATACACCTATGTAGATAACATTTTTGAATTTACCGATAAAAATGTAAAAGATGTGATAATACCCCGAACGGATATGGTATGTGTTTTCAAGGATGATTCCTTCGAAAGCATTATAGAAACGGCTATGAAGGAGAAATATACGAGATATCCGGTGTGCGAAGGTGACAAAGATAATGTAGTCGGCTTTATACACATAAGGGATTTATACGAACAGAAAATTTGCAATAATATAAGAAATATCGATGGATTTATCCGCAGTATCATATCGGTTCCTGAAAGTATGCCCATCAATGATATGTTGAAAAGGTTTCAAAAGGAAAAGGAGAATATCGCAGTTGTTATTGATGAATACGGTGGGACTGCAGGTATTATTACCGTAGAGGATATTCTTGAAGAAATCGTCGGGAATTTGAGTGATGAGTATGATGAAGAGGAAAAGGAAATTGATAAACTTGACAATAATACATTTCTTGTAAAAGGTATGGTCCATCTGGATAAAATAGTGGATTTAACAGGTGTTCAACTTCCTGTGGATGAATATGATACTCTGAACGGCTTTTTAATCGGTCAGCTTGGCAGGATACCTGCTGCTACAGAGAAACCTGTTATAGAGTATGAAGGACTTGTGTTCAAAGTAGAAAAGGTAAAAGATAAACGGATACTGCTTGTAAAAGTATGTAAATCATAAAGTGACTTAGGAACGTTTAAAATATTACTTACGATTCTTTGGGTATAGGAATTGCTCGATAATTCCACTTTCCCAAGTAATCATCAAAAATAATGGACATATTTTCCATAAAAGATTCACTTGCTTTTCTCGCGGTAGCATAAACTTTATTTTTAACAGTTGTAAACACTTTGAGTCCAGTAGATGTAGAAGTCTTATCCACCAAACTTTTTACAACTTCAACACTACTGAAAACTGCCCCTCTACATGCACTTGTAACATGGCAAAATAGCCTATGTTCTATCGGATTGTACTTTGAAGTATACAGTGGATAATGAGCCATCCGAATTTCAATGCCGATCTCATTGACCAGCTTTTGCAGGTCTTCCTTAAAAATATAATGTCTGCTGGAATTGCTGCCTCCCCCATCGGCTAACGCCAAAATACTATCTGCGGACGGATAATTGTATCTGCCGTGATTCATCCACCAGTCCTTGATACATTCGCAGCAAAACTCACTGGTATCCTTGCTGGTCCCAAAAGTGATATATCCCTCATTCCTTTTCACATCGTATATGCCATGAGGAATCACAACACCCTCCGAAAATGTATTAAAGTCATGATCATATACCTTTACAGCTTCTGTACAATAAAGTTTCCCTTCCCGGTAGAAATTCCCTATGGCCTCTTTTTTTTAACGTCAATACTGATAATCGGGTTCTCGCTTTTTTCATATTCCTGCCGCAAGTCCTGAATCTTTTCAAACTGCTCGTTTCGGTCTTTTGTTTCCTTCATGGTAACCGCTTTCTGCATTTTTCTATCTACAAAGTTGTGCTTCTCCAACAGTTGCTTTACTACATGCTCTGATATATTCAAACCCCTTTCTTTAAAGGCTTTTGAAATCTCAACACGGGTCAAATTTGTCCATTTTATTTCTTCATTCATTGGACTTCCCGCAGTATGATCCCTCAAAATCTCAAAAAACACTTCATCGATGTTTTCTACAGTATCCATAACCTTCTTTTTCCCACCACCAGGCTTTCTTATCCTTTCTTCGTCAAGTAATATCTCTCCTCTTAATTCTTCAACCCCTGATTTTACCGTATCCGGATTACAACCCAGTATTTCGCAGATATACTTCTGCCCACCATAGCCTAATCTCATTGCCTCTAAAGCGGCATATCTTCTTCTGTCCTTTTCTGACAGAGTTTCATAAAACTTTTTCATTGTTGTAATAATTTCATCCGTATATTTTATATGCAGCACTTTTTATTCCTTCTCTTTTGTATTTTTATCCTACCTGCTACATATATCGGCACAAATCAATAGGATTTAAGAACAAGAATATAAGAATAGTGTTTTAAATTTTAATCGTTCCTTAGTAAGCTCAAAGGGCTTTTTTCGGACATCCTTTGTATGATTTCAAGATCCCTGTGGACATATCTCAACTGCTGGCCTATTGACTTACGGATTTCCTTTGCTGTCGGACGCTTCTTTTTATCTACGTTCAAATATTCTTTCCTGGCACAGTCTCTGTAAGTTCTTGGCTTCTTGCTCTTTCCGATATTGGGTTCGTGGAGTACATCAATAACTTCTTCGAGGGCTTCTCTGACTTCGTTCAGTAGCCATATGTATGTCTGCAGGTGTACATGTTGCATCCAGTATAAGTTTACCATGGTTTTCAATATCCCGTTCTTTTGCCACTTCCGGCTCCGATCCCGTTCCAGACCCACCCGATTCATCATCCGTGTCATCGTCATTTTTTCAGGTTCTTGAAGTTTTTGGCGTATTTTTCTTCTGCTTAGAAGGTTAACATGTTTATATTTTAACTGTTAAGTTCAAGCCTGTAATGC